>JBAQWH010000181.1:0-7482 GCA_049298815.1 Thermoanaerobaculia bacterium
CATCTGCTCCACCTCCTCGCTGCCCTCGCGGCGATCGCCTTGATCCGGCGATGGACGCGCTCCTGGCTCGTCACGGCGGCAATCGCGGCGACCCCCGCGCTCGCCCTCACCGCGGGATGGACGCTCGTTGAATGGCCGCTCGTCGGCCTCGCGATCGCCCTCCTCACCGCTCTCGACGCGGATGACGATCGAACCGCGGCGGCCGTGACGGCGGCGGGCTTCCTGACGAAGTACACGTTCCTCCCGCTCGCGCTGATCGCATTCGTCGTCGCGCGGAAGTGGCGGCCTGCGGTGATCGGCGGGATCGGAGGAAGCGTCTTCTTCGTCCGCAACCTCCTGCTCACCGGGAACCCTTTCGCGCCTTTCTTCGGTGCCGATGCTCCGCATGTATCGGGATTCCGCACGCTCAGCTTCAGCGACTTCGTCTTCCAGGGGCAGTTCGTGGACGAAGCGCTCGGAGGATCGATCCTGGCGCTCGCGGCCGGTGCAGGCGGAGTGCTCGGCCTGGCGCTGCTCGCGACCGCCGTCCTCCTTTTCCTGCTGGGTCCCTCCGCCCGGATCCTCCTCCCGTACCTCGCGGCGGCCGGCTCGACCGCTGCGCCGCTCGCGGCGCGCAGCCGCGTCTTCAGCGCCGTCCTCGCAGTCCTCGTCGTCATTCAGCTCTTCTTCGTCGCCTGGTTCACCGCGGAGAGCGGGGCGTTCGGTCTGCTTTCCGGCCGCTACTCCGAGGAGGAGTACGTGCGGAGCCAGCGGCCATCGATGCCGGCGATCGAGTGGATCAACGGCGTGCTGCCGGAGGGGTCGACGACGCTGGTCGTCGGGATCGGCGAGACTTACTGGTTCACCCGCGCGGTGCGTGGCGGCGGGAACTTCGACGGCGAGCGGATGTCGCGCTACCTCGGGACGCAGACGCCGGAAGCGCTCCGCGAAAAACTGCGGCAGGACGGGATCACGCATGTCGCGGTGCTCGCCCCCCGCGTCCCGACGACCGAAGCGATGAAGCGGGCCGAGCGCGAGGGCGCGCTCGCTCCCGAAGCGAAGCGGGCGCTCGCCTGGATGCTGAATCGCAATGCTGCCGCAGTGACGACGCGCGGCGAAGACGCGCTGTTCACCCTGGGACAATAGGACGAATAGGACCTATAGGACCTATGGGACCCACCCACCCTGGGATGACGTTGGGAGGGTGGGGACCTATTGGTCCCATTGGTCCTATTGGTCCTATTGGTCCTTTAGGTCCTATTCGTCCTATCGGGTCCCGCGTCCATGTCGAAGTGCTCGTTCACCGCAGCCAGCGGATCACAACCGTCATGATGCCGACGCCGCCGAGCGTCGCACCGAGCGCGTTCGAGGCGAGAGCCGTGAGCCACCTCTGGCGTTCCTCCGCCGCAACCTCCGGATTGACCGCACACTCCCATTCCCAACGCCGCTGCAGGATTCGCGGGAGCCGCACGCGGTACAGGTAGTAGACCGCGGCGAAGAACAGAACCAGCGCAGGGACGGCGTTGTATCGCGGGGGTGGCGACGCAGCCAACCATGTCAGCACCAGTCCGAGCAACATGACTGCCGCCGCAGCGTGCGTACCGAATCTGTATAACTCGAGCCGCTCCCGCTCATCGAACCAGGGCCGCAGCCGACGGATGCCCATCACCACACCGAGCACGCCGATGAGCGATCCGGCCAGCGCCGCGAGCGAAATGACCGAGGCCGACTTTCCCGTCACCGCGACCGCCGCCGCGGCAGCGGGAGGGGCCGCCGCCATCATCGACATCGCCACCAGGCCGGCGAACCCCGCGCGCGGAGCAGACCTGACCGCCAGGTCGCCGAACCGCGTCAGGACCTCGTCGCGGACGCGCGCACGTGCTCTCGATAGTCTCTGCCGGACCGCAGGTTCGGAAAGGCCAAGGAGATCCGCCACCTGTTGCGACGAACTGCCCTCGCGGTAGTAGAGCGTGACGATCTCGCGCACTTCTTCGGGAAGCGAGTCGAGCACATCCCGCAGCACACGCTCCTCCTCCGCGGTCAGGAGCGCTGCCTCCGGCGTCGGTCTGGCGTCGACCGCGGCCAGTGCCGCCGGTTCGACCTGAAGCTCGCGCCGGTGTCGACGCAGCCACAGGCGCGCCTGGTTCCTCGTGATCTGGCGAAGCCACGGGAGGAAGCTCGCCGGGTTCCGGAGATTTCGCCGATCGTTCCACGCAGCGAGGTACACCTCCTGCGCCACGTCTTCGCTCGCGTGGACGTTTCGCACGATGGCAAGCGCGATCGAGCAGACGACGGCCCCGGTCTGCTCGATCAGCCTCACGAAGGCGCTCTCGTCCCCAGCGAGCGCGAGTGCGACGTCCTTCTCCAGAATCTCGTCCATGAAAAAAGCCCCCGCCGTCTTAGTAACGGCGGAGGCCCGAACGTGACAGATGAATCGCGATTACGCCGTCACAGCGGCGTCGACACCTGCCGCAGCGCGGAGCGCCTCGGCCTTGTCGATCCGCTCCCAGGTGAACTCCGGCTCCGTGCGGCCGAAGTGGCCGTACGCGGCGGTCTTCTTGAAGATCGGACGGCGGAGGTCGAGGGTCTCCATGATGCCGCGCGGCGTCATGTTGAAGTGCTCGCGGACCAGCGCGACCATCTTCGACACATCGACCTTGCCGGTACCGAAGGTGTCGACGTAGATCGACACCGGCTCGGCCACGCCGATCGCATACGCCAGCTGGACCTCGGCTTCGTCGGCGATGCCGGCGGCGACGAGGTTCTTCGCGATGTAGCGGGCCATGTAGCACGCCGAGCGGTCGACCTTCGTGGGGTCCTTGCCCGAGAACGCGCCGCCGCCGTGACGGCCGCGGCCGCCGTAGGTGTCGACGATGATCTTGCGGCCGGTCAGGCCGGTGTCGCCCTGCGGTCCGCCGATGACGAAGCGGCCGGTGGGGTTGATGTGGAAGACGGTGTCGTCGTCGATCAGCTCGGCCGGAACGACCGGGCGGATGACCTGCTCCGTGATCGCCTCGCGGAGGTCGCGGTTGCTGACGTTCGGCGAGTGCTGCGTCGAAATGACGATCGCGCTCGCGCGGATCGGACGCTTGCCCTCGTACTCGATCGTCACCTGCGACTTGCTGTCGGGACGGAGGAAGTCGAGCTCGTTCGACTTCCGCACGTCGGTGAGCCGCCGGACGAGCTTGTGCGCCAGCATGATCGGAAGCGGCATCAGCTCCGGAGTCTCACGAACGGCGTAGCCGAACATCAGCCCCTGGTCGCCTGCTCCGCCCGTATCGACGCCCTGCGCGATGTCCGGCGACTGCGGGTCGATCGACGAGATGACGGCGCACGTCTCGCTGTCGAAACCGTACTTCGCGCGGGTGTAGCCGATCTCGCGAATCGTGTTGCGCACGATCGACGGAAAGTCGACGTAGGTCTTGGTCGTGATCTCGCCCGAGATCATCGCGAGGCCGGTCGTGACGAGCGTCTCGCAGGCCACGCGCCCTAGCGGATCCTCGGAAAGGACCGCGTCGAGAATCGCGTCGGAAATCTGGTCCGCGATCTTGTCGGGGTGGCCTTCGCTGACCGACTCCGATGTGAAGAGAGTCCTGAAATTCGCCATGCTGGTTCGAAGCTCCTTGAAGGGGGAAGCGGAAGAATCGGGGCATGGTAGCAGGCACCCCGGAGGGGGTCAACGCGGCGCGCAACGAATCGCTTCAGCTCGGCAACCCTCTTGCACTCCCGCCCCCAAGATGCTGAATCCGAAGAACCTTGGCGCCTACCGCGACCTCCTCCTGCTGTTCACCAAGTACGGAAGGAAGGACTTCCGCCTCAAGAACAGCACGGAGGACTTCCTCCTCCCCGAGTCCGACGAGACCCACCTCGAGCCGGACGTCCAGTCGCGCGCGAACGCCTTCGCCGGCGCCCTGCGCTCGATGGGCCCGACATACGTCAAGTTCGGCCAGCTGCTGTCGACGCGCCCCGACGTCGTGCCGCAGGAGTACATCCTGGCGCTCGAGTCGCTGCAGGACGACGTGGCGCCATTCTCGTTCGCCGACGTCGAGAGGATCGTCGAGGAAGAGCTCGGCGTCCGGCTTTCGAAGGCCTTCGAGACGTTCGAGTCGACACCGCTGGCCTCCGCGTCGCTGGGGCAGGTACATCACGCGGTCCTCCGCGACGGGCGCGACGTCGTCGTGAAGGTGCAGCGGCCCGACGTACGCGAGCAGGTTCGCAAGGACCTCGAGGTCTTCACCGAGATCGCCGAGACCCTCGAATCGCATTCGGACCTCGCCCGGAAAATGAACCTCGTCGGCGCGATCGCCCAGGCGAAGATCGCGATGTTCAGCGAGCTGAATTACCTGCAGGAGGCGCGCAACGCCGCGACGCTGCGCGCGAACCTCGACTCGTTCCCGCAGATCTACGTCCCGACCGTCATCGGCGACATGACCACCTCGCGCGTCCTCACCACCGAGCTCGTGAAGGGGCGGAAGGTGTCGAAGCTGACGCCGCTCGCCCTGCTCGAGGGGGACTACGCCTCCCTCGCCGGGGTGCTGATCCGCGCGTACATGAAGCAGATCTGCGTCGATGGCATCTGGCACAGCGACCCGCATCCTGGGAACGTCTTCATCCGCGAGTGCGACGGCGAGCCGCAGATCGTCCTTCTCGATTTCGGCATGGTGGCGAGGATCAGCCACGAGTTTCAGGACGAAGTGATCAAGCTGCTGCTCGCAATCTCCTCCAACCGGGCCGCGGAAGTCGCCGACGCCTGCGTGCGGATGTCGGAGGCGCAGGAGCGGTTCGACCCGGTCAAGTTCACCCGCGACCTTTCGGTGATCGTCTCGGCGGTCCAGGACGTGAGCCCGAAGGACATCAACACCGGGCAGCTGATCTTCAACGTGATCTCGATCGCAAGCAACAACGACCTGAAGGCGCCGCCGGAGCTCGCGATGCTCGGCAAGACGCTGCTGCACCTCGACGGGATCACGCGCAAGCTCAATCCCGACTTCGACCCCCACCAGACGATCCGCGAGTACGCCGAGGAGCTGATGACGCTGAAGCTCCGGCAGAAGTTCAACCCGCGGAACTTCTACCCGGCCCTCATCGACCTCAACCAGCTGCTGCTCGACCTTCCCCACCGGAGCCGGGAGCTGCTGGACCAGGCGGCCACCGGCAAGATCGGCCTCAACGTCAAGCTCGCTCAGGCCGAGGAGTTCCTGGCCGGCATTCACAAGGTGGCGAACCGGATCACCGTCGGCGTGGTCATCGCGGCCCTGCTCATCAGCTCGGCTCTCATGATGCGGGTCGAGACCACCTTCCGGATCTTCGGCTATCCCGGACTCGCCGTCCTGGGCTACCTGCTGGCCGCCATCGCCGCGTTCTACCTGATCGCAAGGACCTTCGTGGGCGACAGGCAGGACCGAGAACGAGCGAAGTTCAAATCTCAATGACCGTGCAGTTCCACTGCAGCAGAACCCGTACAAAGGACCCAGGATGACCAGAGACGACCTCGATCCCGACCTCCCGGAAGAAGAACTCGAAGAAGAAGAAGAGCCGAAGACACCGTACCGATCCCTCGGCGACGACACGCCGATCGACCCGGATGAGTTCCCCGTCGACGAGGACGACGATCCCGCCCGCCGCCGCGATCCGTTGAGAAAGCATTGAGGCGTCGCTCGGGGCTGGAGCCCTTCTTCCGTGTAATTGGACAGGGCTGAGCCGGCTTGCCCTCTCCCGGCGTGGCGCGAACGCTGCACACACCGGCTCGCACCCAAAAAGGAGAGGATCCATGGAACGCTTACGGCGCATCGTCTCGATCTCTGCCCTCGTGATTCTCGCTGCCTCGCTCTCATTCGCTCAGTCGGACAGCTTCACCTTGACCGCGCCGCTCACCGGCGCCAACGAGCGGCCCAATCCCGGAGACATCGACGGCACCGGCTTCGCCGTCGTCCGGATCGAGCCGTCTGCGAACACCATCTACTACTGGGTGCTCGCGGCCAACATCAACACCCCGACGGCGGCCCACATCCACCGGGCGGGTGCAGACGTTCCCGGCCCGGTCGTCGTCACCTTCAATCCGACCTTCACGAACGGTGCGACGTCCGGTTCGGTCACCGCCGACCCCGCGCTGATCGCGGAGATCCTCGCAAACCCGGCCGGGTTCTACGTGAATGTCCATAACGCAGATTTCCCGGGGGGAGCGATTCGGGCGCAGCTCAGTCCGCAGGAGGACCTGCGCAGCGCGGTGCTCTTCGCGACGCTGAACGGCGCGAACGAACGGCCCACGCCGGGTGACGCGGACGGGACCGGTTTTGCGGTCGTCCGCTTCGACCGCAACGTTCCGAATGTCCGCTACTCGATCGTCACGACGAACGTGCCGGGACCAACCGCGGCGCACATCCACCGTGGCACATCCGACATCGCCGGCGGCGTGGTCGTCAACTTCGCTCCGACGTTCGTGGAAGGCGCGGCCTCGGGGGCCGTCGCTTCGACGCCCTCTCTCATCGACGAGATCCTCGCCAACCCTTCAGGGTTTTACGTGAACGTGCACAACGCCGAGTTTCCAGGCGGCGCGGTGCGCGGCCAGCTCATGGTGGCGTCGGCGGCGGCGGAAGAGCTCGTGATCCCGATCGTCGGCCGGACGGCGGGCGCGAACGGAACGTTCTACCGCACGAACCTCTCGGTGCTGAATCTGACTCCCAACTCAGCACCGGTGCTCCTCGAGTACTTCTCGTCCGCGACCGTCGGCAACGCCTCGCCGACGTCGACGGCCATGGTGGTGCTGGGCGGGAACGAGCAGCTCTCCCTGAACGGAGACGCGCTGCAGAGGACGCTTAACCTCGGCGACGGCACCGGCGCGCTCCGCATCACGTCGCCGGTGGCGGTCGCCGCCAACGCCAATGTCTTCAATGACCAGAGGTCGGTGGGGAGAGGGACGTTCGGGCAGCTGGTCCCCGCCTTCACCGCGTCTGATGCCCTCTGGGACGGCGTCCTGCCGATGCTCTCGGACCAGCGCTCCATCAGCCACGCCGGCTCGCGCACGAACATCGGGTGGTTCAACGGCAGCGGGAGCACGACGACGATCGTCTTCACTGCGCGGCGTCCGAACGGAACGGCTCTCGCGACGTCGACGCAGACGGTGCTCGTCGGCGCGCAGCGGCAGTTGCCGCTCGAGGTGCTGTTCCCCTCGCTCGAGTCGCTCGACCAGATGTACGTGACGTTCACGACGACCGGAGGGCCGCTGTACGTCTACGCCTCCGTCGTCGACAACGACAGCGGCGACGCGATCTTCGTCCCGGCACGTTGAGTCGTCACGATTGCCGCAGGCTGAGCCCTCGGCCTGCGGCAATCGTCGGCGGCTCAGAGGCTGTGCAGAAAACTGCGACTGCCACCACAGAGGCACAGAGAGCACAGAGGTTCACAGAGCGGAAAACCAAACGCCACCCCTCTGTGTGCCTCTGTGCTCTCTGTGTCTCTGTGGTGACCTACGGCAGCGTTTCCTGCACAGCCTTTCAGGATGAC
>JBAQWH010000182.1:0-2752 GCA_049298815.1 Thermoanaerobaculia bacterium
CTGAAGGGGCGCCGGATCCAAGGCTCCAGCGCCCTTCAGGGCGCCATTGATTTTCGTCGTCCTCCCGGGGGTGTCGCTGCCGCTCAACCCCCGGCTACTCGCCGACGCAGCTACGCCGCGCTCTGGAGGTTGACGCGAAGTGCCAACCCCCAGGCTCCGGCTGCGCGCGGCACGTGAGGTCTCATCCGCCCGAGCCTGGCGGGGAAGAGGGACGTCGAGACTGCGCGTCGTTGCGACACTCGTCTAAACCGTGATCACGCCGGGACTCTGCGCGCCGTTCTGCTCGATGTTGCGGACGTAGAGTCGCTTCACGATGAGGATCACCGCTGCGGACAGAGGCTCGGCGAGGAGCATGCCGAGGATGCCGAAGACGACGCCGAGCGCGGTGACGGCGAGGATCGTGACCGCCGGAGGGACTTCGAGGCGGTTCTTCATCAGGAGCGGGGTGACGAGGTTCCCCTCGATCTGCTGGAGGATCACGAAGAGGAGCAGGACGCTGAGGGTCTTCGTGGGCGAGACGGCGATCGCCATCGCGACGGCGGGGACGCCGCTCGCGATCGGACCGACGAACGGGATGAACTCGAGGAGTCCCGCAATGACGCCGAGCGCGCCGGCGGCGGGGATGCCGAGGAGCGCGAGCCCGCCAGCCGTCAGCAGTCCGATGATGACCATCGCCGAGGCGCGGGCCACGAACCACTGCACGAGGAGGTCGCGGAGCTCGGTGAGCAATGACTCGGCGCGGGGCCGGCGCTCGGGGGGAACCATGCGGATGATTGCGCCGCGGTAGAGGCCCGGGTCGATCGCGATGTAGGCCGCGACGAAGAGAACGATGATGATCCCCGCAATCGCTGAGAGGGAGTTCGCGAGGAACGGGAAGATCATCTGGGCGAACGAGCCGGCGTGGCCGGTCAGCAGCCTGATCAGCCCCGACCCTGGCTCTTTCTTCGGAGCCGCCACGCTTGCCGGCTGCGTCTCGCCGCTCTTCTGTGGTCCGCTCTGAGTTGCTGGTGGTGCTCCGCCTGCCTGCGGTTGCGACTGCTGTCCGCCAGCGGCAGCCTGACTGGCGGCGCCGAGGGCCGCGTTCGCGAGCGGCTGTCTCCGTATCTGACGTTCGACCCGTTCGAGGGCCGCGGGGAACTTCTGCGAGAGGTCGCGGGTCTGCATCTCGAGAGACGGCGCGACGAGGAAGCCTGCTCCGACGATCGTGCCGATCACTCCCCCGAGGACGAGCAGCGTGCCCATCCATCGCGGGAGACGGAAGCGCTCGAGCCAGTCGACCGCCCGGCTCAACGTCACCCCCAGAAGGATGGCGAGGAGCGTCATCAGGATCACGGACCGCGTCATCCAGAGGAATCGCAGCGCGATCCACGTCGCGAAGAAGAGCATGGCTGCGCGGAGCAGATCGGCGTTCTGCCAGCGGTTCGGCGCCTTCGACGAGCTCATGGTCACCCGGCTGACGCAACTTTCATGCACTGGAAGTCTGCGATGCGGGGCGAGGGGTTCGCCGCAGCATGACGAAAGTCATGGAAACCGATGAGCCGCGGATACCATGATCAACTCACGGGCTCAGTTCTTGGATGACATCGCGGCCGTCACGGCGGCGATGAGCGGGAGGTGAAGGTGGCACTCGGGCGGATCGGTCGGGAAAGGTACGTCTCTGCTGCGTGGGGGGCGCTCTTCGCCGTGGTGCTCGCGGTGCTGATCGTCGTCGGCTCCCGCAATCTCCAGCACTTCGACGCGGCGCTCGTCGGCTACACCTTCGCGGTGCTCTTCGCCACGTTCGCGATCGTCTACCGCTACACGATGTGGTTGCAGCGGCCTCCCACCCAGCTGTACTGGCGGCGCGGATGGCAGGCGTTCTTCAGCACCCGGTACCTCGGGCGCAACGCCGTGAACGCAGTGCGCCGCGGGATCGGCGACTTCGCGCTCAACGCCTTCATCTTCCGCCGCAACAGGACGCGCGGTCTGGCCCACTTCCTCATCATGTGGGGCTGCATCCTCGCCTTCGCGATCACCTTCCCGCTGGTGTTCGGCTGGATCCACTTCCAGACGGTCCCGGACGCGCCCGAGTATTACCAGACCTTCGTATTCGGCTTCCCGGCCAGCACCTTCAAGATCCATTCGATCGTCGGGGTCGTCCTGTTCCACGGGCTGGTGTGGGCCTCGCTGCTCGTGATTCCGGGAGTGATGCTCGCGATGCGGCGCCGGATGCGGGACCACGGCGCGGCCGCCGTGCAGCGCTTCGGTGAGGACTTCCTCCCGCTGATCCTCCTCTTCGCGATCAGCGTGACCGGCCTGCTTCTGACCGCGAGCTACACCTGGATGCAGGGCTATGGCTACGATTTCCTCGCGCTCCTGCACGCGGTCACGGTCATCTTCTGGCTCCTGTACCTGCCGTTCGGCAAGTTCTTTCACCTCTTCCAACGGCCCGCGCAGCTCGGCGTCAGTTTCTACAAGGACGTGGCTGCGGCGGAGGGGATGGCGGCGTGTGTCCGTTGCGGTGTCGAGTACGCGCCGCAGCTGCAGATCGAGGACCTCATCACGATCGAGCGGGCGCTCGGATACAAGTACGAGACCTCCACTCCCGGCGTGGACCACTACCAGCGCATCTGCCCGGCCTGCCGCCGCACGATGCTGGCGATCGCACAGGGACGGATGTGGGGAAAGCAAACCGAAGTGTGAAGTGTGAAGTGTGAAGTGTGAAAAAAAGGACCACGATAATTATGAGTCAGATAGCGATACGAAATAATGC
>JBAQWH010000183.1:0-7887 GCA_049298815.1 Thermoanaerobaculia bacterium
CGGATGCGGTTCGTCACGCGATCCCCGAGGCCTACATCGTCGACGACCTCCGCGAAGCGATCGCCTCGGCGCGATCCCGTCCAAACGCGACGTTCGTGACGCGCGACGGCGACATCGTCCGCGGCCCGCTCGTCTTCGGCGGCACGACCAAAGACGCGACCCCCGGCATCTTCTCGATCAAGCGTGAAGTCGCCGACCTCGACGCGCTCCTCGGCACCGAAGAGACGCGCGCGAGCGCGCTTGCCAACGACCTCCACGTCGTCGAAGAGGAGCTCCGCTCGGCCGACGATTCCCGCATCCTCGCGGAAGAACGCGTGCGAACGACCGACCAGGAGCTGCGCGACCGGCGCGGTCAGCGCGAGCGCGCCGGCGCCGAGCTGCAGCGGTTCGAGAAGGACCTCGCGGTCGCCTCGGAAGAACAGACGCTCTATCTCGAAGAGAAGGAGCAGCTGCTCACCCGCCGCGGTACGGCCGCCGGCGAGGTCGAACAACTGCAGGAGAAAGAGCAGGCACTGCACGGCGAGATCCGGCAGCACGAGGAGCAGCTCGTCGCTGCGCGCACCTCGTTCGAGGAGATCACGGAAGTCGCGGCGAAGGCACGCGTCGACGTCGAGACCGCTGCCGGCCACGTGAACGCAATCCAGCGCGAGCACGAGAACCTTTCCCGCATCGTGATCTCACTGAAGTCGCGCGTGACGCAGCTGCAGAACGAGGTCGAATCGCTGACCTCGAAGCAGTCGGACACCGACGTCGCCGTCGAGGACGCACGCACGCAGCTCGAGCAGTCGCTCTCACGGCTGCACGAGATCTCGGAGCTCCGCGTCTCCGTCGAGGCCGAGGTCGCCGACCTCGACGGCCGGGTCGCCGGACTCGGCGCGAGCGTGCTGGTCCTGCGCGAATCGTGGAACGCCGCAAAGGAGACGCTGTTCGAGTCCGAGCGTCGCCAGGACCGCGGACGCTCCGCGTTCGAGCTCCTTCGCGAGCAGGTCTCGCTCGATCTGCACGCCGGCATCGACGCCCTCGCGGACGTCGAGCCGCCGTCCGATGAGGAGTCGCGTGCTGCGCTCGAGACCGAGGTCACGAAACTCGCGGACCAGATCGAGAAGATCGGGCCGGTGAACGTCCTCGCGATCGAGGAACACCAGGAGCTCGAAGGTCGCGAGACGTTCCTCCGCACACAGCGCGACGACCTCGTGCAGTCGATCGACTCGCTCCGGCAGACCATCCGGAAGATCAACCTCACGTCGCGCGAGCTGTTCCGTGAGGCGTTCTCCGCGGTCAACGAATCGTTCGGCGAGATCTTCGCGAGCCTCTTCGGCGGCGGTGCGGCGAAAATGCAGCTCCTCGACGAGGAGGACATCCTCGAGAGCGGCATCGAGCTCGTCGCGCAGCCCCCCGGCAAGAAGAACCAGTCGATCTCGCTCCTATCGGGCGGCGAGCGCGCGCTGACCGCGATCGCGCTGCTGTTCGCGATCTTCCGCTACAAGCCGTCACCGTTCTGCATCCTCGACGAGGTCGACGCCCCGCTCGACGAAGTCAACACCGAGCGCTTCGTCCGCCTCGTGCGCGACTTCTCGCGCGACACCCAGTTCATCGTGATCACGCACTCGCGCCGCACGATGGAGGCCGCCGACGTGCTGTACGGCGTGACGATGGAAGAAGCGGGATGCTCGCGGTTGGTCTCGGTGAACTTCGCCGAGCTCGAGGGATAGGACGAATAGGACAATAGGACCTATAGGACCAATAGGACCTATAGGACTCGCCCACCCGGGTAGAACTTCGGGCGGGTGGGTCGTATAGGTCCTATTGGTCCTATTGTCCTATCGGTCCCACAACCCCTCCACTCCAGGAATGTCCCACCCTCTCCCGCGCCTTCTCTGAATAACTGTGAGATCGCTCGTCCTCGCGCTCCTGCTCTTCGCAGCTCCCGCGGTCACCTCCGCCGAAGTCGACCCCGTGCGGCAGAACTTCGTCGCGTACTACACCGCTGCGGAGTTGTGTACGTCAAGTTCTGCAAAAAGGCATTGGGGGTCCTGAGCGTCTCCTCGCCTGGTTAGTGGTGGTAGGGGCTGTGGGAGCTGTGGAAAACCGGGGGTATGGTTTTCCAGCAGCTTCCATAGCCCGCTTCTAAGCTACGTCCCGAAGGAGCAACTTCTTGTGTTCCTTCAGAAGATCCATGTTCAGGTATCGGGTTGCCTCGATCCAGTTCTCGTGCATCTCCACGGCGAGCGCACGGACCAGCCGGAGACAACTGGCTTCGTTAGGGAAGATGCGCACCACGTGGGTCCGTCGCTTGATCTCCTCGTTGAGACGCTCGAGCATGTTGGTCGACTTCAGATGCTTGTGGTGCTGGGCGGGCAGCCGATAGAACGTGAGCGTCTCCTCGATGTTGCTCTCGACCCAGTCGCACAGCTTGGCGTAGCGGCTCTGCCACTTCTGGAGCCAGGCCGCGAGATCGCGTCGAGCCTCGGCAGCATCCCGCCGGTCATAGATCCACCGCAGCTCGCGCAGGCAGTCGTCATCGCGCCGGCGCGGCAGATAGTCCAGCGCGTTCCTCAGAAAATGGACGTAACACCGCTGCCAGGGTGCCTCCGGCATCACCTCGCGGACCGCGGCACGTAGTCCGGCGTGGTCGTCGCTCACGACCAACTCCACGCCCCGAAGTCCGCGCTCGCGAAGGTTCAGCAGAAACGCCTTCCAGCTGTTGCGACTCTCGCGATCAGCCACGTCCACGCCGAGAATGCACCGGCGACCATCCCAGTTGATGCCGATCGCGATCAGCACCGCCTGGCTCCGAATCGCACCGTCGATCCGGATCCGTTCATAGCGAGCATCGACGATCAGGTACGGGTAATCCTCTTCGAGAGGGCGCGAGGCGAACGCGGCGAGTTGATCGTCGAGCTTCTTGGTGATCTCGCTGATCGAGCTCGCACTGAACGCGTGGCCGCAGAGCTCTTCGGTGATCGCCTTGACCTTCCGCGTCGACACGCCCTGGACGTACATCTCGGTGAGCGCGGCGAACAGCGCCTTCTCGCTCCGCTGATACCGCTCGAACAGCTCGGTGCGGAAGCGTCCGGCTCGATCCTGCGGAATCTGCAACTCGAGCTTGCCTACACGCGTGATGAAACTCCGCTCGTAGCTCCCGCTCCGATATCCAGTGCGCTCTTCGTTCCTCTCGCTACGCCGCGCCTGCAGCAACTCGTCCATCTCGCACTCGAGAATCTGCTGCAACGTCTCCTGAACCACCGCCCGAATCGGGTCCTCCGACTCGCTCAGTACCGCCTTCAGATCCAGTGCGCTACGATCCTTCTTGGCCATCGAGGTTCTCTCCTGTTCGTTTTGTTTTGGCGAACCAAACTCTACAGGAGCCCTCCTTGGCCTTTCGTTTTTGCAGAACTATCTGGACACTACCCGCTGCGGGGGCTGATCCGCACGCGCCGCGAATGAGCCAGGCGCTCGCCACCCTCGAGAACGCGACGCGCTCGTACACCGCCCCTGGATTCCTTCTCGCCGACGGCAGCTGGGCCGACCTCGACTACCGCGAGACGCCGACCGGCTCGTGGTCGCCGTGGGACCACACGCGGCGGCTGCTCGTCCTGGCGAAGGCGTACCACACGCCGGGACAGACGCTCCATCGCAGTCCGCAGCTCCTCGCGCAGATCAACGCCGCGCTCGCCTACACCCGCACTTTCTATGGAGCGACGATCATCCCGACCGGCAACTGGTGGTTCTGGACGATCGGCATTCCTCTCGACCTCGGACCGACGCTCGTGCTCATGCAGCGCGACGCGGACGCCGCCCTCGTCGAAGACCTCACGCGGGCGATCCATCTGCGGATCCTCAGCAACCCGTCGGCGAAAGGGCTCGTCGGACCGACGCCGACCGGTCAGAACCTCGTCTGGTCCGCGTTCACGCATCTCTCGCTCGCGCTGCTGAAGAACGACGCGTCGATGATGCGCGCCGTCCGTGACGCGATGAACGTCGTCACGCTCCCGGCCAGCGGCGAGGGGATCAAGGCGGACAGCTCGTTCCACCAGCACGGCGCGCAGCTCTACACCGGCGGCTACGGCGCGGGGCTCGCGTACGAGGTCTCCCGCTACGCCCTCTTCACGCGCGGCACGAGCTATGCGCTCGGCGACGCGTCGCTCGCTTCGTTCGGCGACTACGTTGCGGACGGCATCGCCTGGGCGCTCTACGGCAACTATTTCGACGTCTCGACGATCGGCCGCGAAGTCGCGAAGCCGAGCACGACCGGGTTCAACGGAGTCGCCGCCCTTCTGCAGGCGGCTCACCTCGATCTCAAACGGGGCCAGGAGATTCGCGGCGCCACGGCGCAGATGCTCGGCAGCTGGCAGTGGGTTCTGCCGACCGAGCTCGCCGCACTCGCCGCCTCAGCCGAGCGAGCCGCGTACGCCCCCGCCGCGCCGAGCGGCTTCCGGCACTACTTCGCGTCCGACTACACGATCCACCGCCGGGCGGGCTGGTTCGCATCGGTGAAGATGTTCTCGAGCAGGACGAAATCGGGGGAGAGGACGAACGACGAGAACCTTCTCGGCTCACGCCAGTCGGACGGTCGATTCTCCCTTTCCCGCAGCGGCGACGAATACTTCGGCCATGACATCTGGCCGGCGTTCGACTGGACGCGGATGCCGGGGACGACCGTCGAGCTGAAGGCGGACGCCGCAAGCGCGCTCTATGGCTACGGGTCGAAGAGCTACGCCGGAGGAACCGGAAACGGGCGCGAAGGGATCTCCGCGATGGAGCTCGCTCCGCTCGGCTCCTCCCTCTTCGCGCGTAAGGCGTGGTTCTTCTTCGACGACTCGATCCTGTTCCTGACGAACAGCATCACCTCCCCGTCTGCGTATCCGGTCGAGACGGTCGTGAACCAGTGGCCGTTGCGCGATGCGAGCGCGACGATCGCGGCCGGCCGTGAACCGGGCGGCGACTGGTCGGTCCTCGACGGGATCGGTTACTGGAGCCCAACGCCCGGCGCGATCCGCACCGAGCGTACGACCCGCAGTGGAACGTGGGCCGCCCTCGGCGGCACGACCGACACGACCGCGCACACGAAGCACTTCGCCACGATGACGATCAGCCACGGTGCGAACCCGGTCAACGCCACGGCCGAGTACGCGATCATCCCGAATGCGACAGCCACCACGATGCGGAACCGGGCGGCGGCGCCGCCGCTGCAGATCATCTCCAACGACGACACCGTCTCGGCAGCGCGCGATTGGAGGAGCGGCACGCTCGGAATCGCCTTCTGGCGCGCGGCGGCGATCGAAGGCATCAGCAGCGATTCAGCCGCGGTCGTGCTCGTCACACGGCGGGCGAATGGATTGGAGATCTGCGCCGCCGACCCGAACGCGGCGACGACCGGCTCGTTCCGGATCACGATCCCGGGGCGCTACGCCGTCGCTGGCGCGCCGGCCATCAGCGATTACCGCTCGACGACGATCACGATCCCGCGCGCGTCCGGCCGCACTACGCACGTGATCCTCACGCAGACGACGTCGAAGACCCGGGCAGTTCGGTAGCGGGCGGCATCCCCAGACGTGCTGCTACCACCGCGCGTCGAGCCCGAGGCGACGGCGGATTCCGAGCTTCACCCGCAGCAGCTTCGGCCGGAGGAATCGGTTCCATCGATACTGCTGCCACTGCGCGGCGGTTGCGTAGCGCGCCAGAGCGATCGTGCGCGCGAGCCCGGTGCGCGGCCTCCCGACGATGACCGCGTAGTACGGTCCATGCTTCGTTTCCGCTGCGCGGTCGAGCTCGAGCAGCCGGGGCAGCAGCCTCGCCGTCGCACGGTCCCAGCGCACTTCCGGGTAGAGGACCGCGACGATGTTGCCGCCGTACCCGCGGAGCTCGGTCAGCTCGAACCCTACCCGCAGCTGCCCGAGGATGTCGCTCGAGCGGACCGCTTCCGAGGGATCGTCGGACTGGATCGGATAGAGCAGCTCATCGTGGACGCGCACCTCGGGCGGGATCTCCGCGTGCGCGTTGGTCGCGCCGCGCAGGAGGCCGCGGGTCCAGTCGATGCGCGACGGCCCGACGTACTCGTCGAGGTAGACAATCCCGCCGGGATGCATCGTCTTCAGCACCGCCGCGAGGAGCCGCTCGATGCGCTCGACGTGGTGCAGCGACTGGTGGAACACGACCAGGTCGTACGCGGCTGAAGGGAGTGCAGGCCGGTTGAAGTCCGCCGCAAAGTAGCGGATGCGCGACGCGACCCCGGCCGTCTGCGCCTCGGCTCGCGCCGACGCCAGCGACTGGATCGACGCATCGAACGCGTCGACGGATTCGCAGACATCCTGTTGCACGAGGAGTCTTTCGAAGGATCCGGTCCCGCAGCCGACGCTGAGCGCGCGACGGAAACGCCTTCCGTTCAGCTGTCGCACGAACCACTGCGCAGGCCATTCCCCCTCGAATCGTCCGTTCACGTAGTCGCGAACGACCGGATTCTCCATCCAGCTCGTGATCCCTTCGTGGTGACCTCGGTCCCAGAAGGACGCGGCGCGATTCACATCCGACGGGTCGCTCACTTCAGCCCTCGGTCCTCAGTCCTCGAACGACGACGAGTGCAGCGAACAGGCCGAGAATCGCCGAGGCAACGACGTCGGAGCTCCAGTGCCGGAACGAGACGATGCGCGAGAGTCCGACGGCGCAGGCCAGGACGAACGCCGCGACCCGGAGCCCGGGACTGCGCGCCGAGAAGACGAGCACGCCCGCCAGCGCGAACGCGCCGACCGTGTGGCCGCTGGGAAACGACGTCGACGAGCCTGGAGCGTAGTGCTCCGGCCCGAGCCACAGCTCCGGACGCGCGCGACCGACCAGATGCTTGATGACCTGCGCGACGAGTCCCGCCGCGAGACCGGCCATCGCCATCCCGACCGCGTGCTGCACCCATCGGCGATCGGCGTACGCGATCCCGGCCACGAGGAAGAAGGCGATGACGAGCGCCGGGTTCATCCCGCCGCCGAAGCGGTTGACGAGACGGATCACGTTCTCGACGCCGTCGGTCCTGATCGACTCGGCCCAGGCCAGCACTCGCACGTCGAGCACGAGCCAGGTGAACGCCACGACGGCCGCGCCGACGACGATCCAGGCGGCCGCGCTCAGTCCGAACCCTCGGGGCCGCCGCCAGCTTCTGAACAGCTGCCACGCGGGACGGAAGTCGTTCGATTCGGCGCTCTGCAGAATCGCGAGCAGCAGCAGGCCAGCAATGCACCAGAACACGACGTCCCAGGAAGGCGCCTCCCGTCCGAGGAACGAGAGCTCGTCGATCTCGAGATCCTCGTCCCACCAGAGCCGGTTCATCGAGACGAGCGGCGACGGCCAGAAGATCGACAGGATCAGCAGCGTGACGAAGCCCGCCGCCGCGTAGCGTCGCTTAGCGGCGGTAGACATCGAACCATTTCCCGATCATCCGGAACTCGGCGACCTTCCGGTGTTGCGCGAGCGCACCGCCCAGCGCGTCGACGTCGCGACGGCGCGCCACGACGAGCTCGGGCTGCGAACGGCGCAGCTCGTCAGCGGTCAGATGCTGCACGCGCTCGAGCTCGGGCGACATCCCGCGAACCCACAGGTGCGGCGCGACGTACAGCCCCACATTTTCAGGAGCCACCCCCTGCGCCTCGATCGCCCGCACGAGCGGGCGGGTCGATGCCATCTCGTTCGCCATCGGGACGAGGGCCACGGTCGCGTAGCCGAATGCGACGACGAGGACGAGGCCGAGCGCAACGATCGAGGGCTCCAGCTTCCGGGCGCGGATCGAGACGACGACCGCCACCAGCGCCGCGGCCGCCATCACGCCGAACAGCACGCGTACCGCAGGAAGCGCGATGAGCTCCGCGTCAGGTCCTTTGATCTGCGCCGGCTGCACGACGA
>JBAQWH010000184.1:0-1897 GCA_049298815.1 Thermoanaerobaculia bacterium
TCGCGGATGCGATCTCGGGCGCGTAGGCGAGGTGGCTGATCCGCGCTTCGATCACCTCGACACCGGCCTCGGCAAGCCGCTCCTGGATCTCGTCCCGCAGCTGCTCGGAGACGTTCGCGGTGTGGCCGACCAGGCACTTCTCGTCGTCCGAGTAGCTGTCGTAGGCGTAGCCGCTCGCGAGGTTGCGCAGGGCGGACTCGCTCTGCACCTGCACGAAGTGCTCGTAGTTGTCGACCTTGAAGACCGCCTCGGCCGTGTCGACGACCCGCCAGACGACGATTGCGCCGATCTCGATCGGGTTGCCGCGGATGTCGTTGACCTTCAGTTTCCCGGTCTCGAAGTTCCGGACTCGGACCGAGACCTTCCGCTTCGTGTAGAAGGGGTTGGCCCAGCGGAGGCCCGCTTCGCGTGCGGTGCCGCGGTAGTCGCCGAAGAGCTGCATCACGCGTGCTTCGTTCGGATTGACCATGAAGAAGCCGAAGAGCATCACGCCGAGGAGCAACTCGACGACTGCGATCGCGACGGCGACCCATGGCATCCCGGTCGACACCGTAAATACGAAGGCAGCGAAAAGCGCGATCATCGCAAGGGGAATGAGGAGGAGAAGCGGGATTCCGGCAACCGGTGTACGAACGATTTCCCTGAACATGCAGGCCACCTCCTTGTGGCTAGCAAAGTGATATCACTTTGCGATCGCCTTTGTCAAGGGGTGGGGCCGCACTCACCACGGATCGGGGGGTGTCGCGACCGGCTTCGTCAGGTCGAATTCGACCCGGAATCGTCGCCCTTCCGCCTCGCGGCGCAGGCCATAGGAGAACGTCCGTTCGTCGAGGGCGATCGTCCAGATGTTCGTCGCCGCTGCCGGAAGCATCGCTCCCGTCTCCGCGTCTGCGAAGAAGTCGAGCCGACGGCCGTCCGGGGTGCGGGTGTCGCCGCCGTACTGCGTCACCGCGTCGGGGGTGCCGTCGGCATGCCGGTGATCGTGCTTCAGCCGGACGCCCGAGGGCTGCCGCGTGAGCACCCACGTGCGCGACCGGTCGTCGCCGACGTGGAACGGGATGCGGATCTCGTCTCTGCCGCAGGAGCGGACGTGCATGACGAGGCGCTTCGATCCGAAGGCGGCGTCCGACGGGGCAGTCCCTTCGACCATCCGCCCTTCGAACGCGCGGCCGCAGAGCGGTGCGAGCGCGTTCCAGAGCTGGTCTCCGGGACGTGCAGCCGTCGTTGTGCATCCGGCGATCAGCAGTACGAAAGTTCCGACGATGAGACGCATGGTTGGAGGATAGCCCAGTCCGCGCCTGTGGCCTCGGGGTCCTTCGCCGCGCCCCGCCGGCTCAGAGGCTGTGCACAAAACTGCGAACCACAGAGGCACAGAGAGCACAGAGGTTCACAGAGCGAGAACCCACGCCGCCACCTCTGTGTTCTCTGTGTCTCTGTGGTGACCTACCGCAGCGTTTTCTGCACAACCTCTCAGGACGACGCTGAAGGAGGCCGCCCCCGCCCCCGAGGAACCCGAGGAACCCGAGGAACCCCGAGGAACCCCGAGGAACCCCGAGGGACTCAGGGACCGAGGGACTCACGAACCGAGGAACCAGCTAGAATGTTGACCCCGACTTTCGGGAGCGAGTGGGCGAGACGGGCATGAGAGCGGCCAAAGTCGATCGGGTCAAGCGCCGGATGCTGAAAGAGGCGGTGGCGGACAACCTCGACACGATTCGGGGGCTGCCTCCGCGTGCGCTGCGTTCGCATGTCCGGTTCGGACAGTCTCTCCTGCGGCGTTCTCCCTTCCTGCTGATCCCACTGACACTCGCCGGGTCGACCTATCTCGTGGCCACGTCGCCGGCGCCGCCGGCCGCGTCGGTGAGCGAGCGCCCTGCGGCGATCGTCGCGTCCGTGG
>JBAQWH010000185.1:0-3779 GCA_049298815.1 Thermoanaerobaculia bacterium
CGGTTGCAGTGCCGGTGCTCGTCGGACTCGGAGTGAACGAGCTCTCGGCGGTTCCGTCCGTCGTTCCTGAGGTCAAGGCGACGCTGCGTGGCCTCACGCTCGATCGTTGTCGAGAACTGGCGGAGCAGGCTCTCGCGGCGGAGTCCGCAGCGGACGTGCGCAAGTTCGCACGCGCTGCAGGAGTGAATCGATGAAACAGCTCCTCAATGGTGCGCAGCAGCTCGGCCGTGCGCTGATGCTTCCGATCGCGGTGCTGCCGGTGGCCGCGCTGCTTCTTCGTCTCGGCCAGCCGGATGTGATCGGTCTCGTGCCGTTGCTCGCTCCGATCGGGCCACCGATCGCCGCCGCAGGTGACGCCATCTTTTCGAACCTCGGGCTGCTCTTTGCGGTCGGCGTCGCCGTCGGCCTGGCTCGCGAGAACCACGGCGCGGCCGGACTGGCCGCGCTGGTCTGTTACTTCGTCACGACCGAGGCCGCAAAGACGATCATCCAGGTCGATCCTTCCGTGCTCGCGGGGCTGACGGGACCCTCGGCCGCACTCGCGGCGGCGGCGAACAAGGCGCGGCAGTTGAGCCGCTTGAGCGTTCCCGCGGGGATCGTCTCCGGCATCGTCGCAGGGATCCTCTACAACCGCTACAGCACGATCCAGTTGCCGAGCTATCTCGGCTTCTTCGGCGGACGGCGATTCGTCCCGATCGCCAGCGGCCTCGCGGCCCTCCCGCTCGGCTTCCTTTTCGGCTACGGGTTTCCGCTCCTTCAGCGCGGAATGATCGTCATCAGTGAATCGGTGGTCCGTTCAGGAGAGCTCGGACTCTTCGTCTACGGGCTGCTGAACCGCATCCTCATCGTCACCGGCCTCCACCACATCCTCAACAACGTGGCGTGGCAACTCCTCGGTGAGTACGAAGGGGTCACGGGCGACCTGAACCGCTTCTTCAAGGGCGACCCGACCGCAGGGGCGTTCATGGCCGGCTTCTTCCCCGTCATGATGTTCGGCCTGCCCGCCGCCTGCCTCGCGATGTATCACATGGCGCGGCCCGAGCGGAGGAGAGAGGTGTCGGGGCTCTTCGTCTCGATGGCTCTGACCTCGTTCCTGACCGGGATCACGGAGCCGATCGAGTTCACGTTCATGTTCCTCGCGCCGGTGCTCTACGGAGTGCACGCGGTGCTCTCCGGCGTCTCGCTCGTGGTGATGGACGTCCTCGGCGTGCGCCTGGGATTCGGCTTTTCCGCCGGCCTCTTCGACTACGCGCTCAACTACGGCCTGGCGACACGTCCGCTACTCCTCGTGCCGGTCGGCGTCGTCTATTTCGGCGTTTATTACGCCGTCTTCCGCGCCGGGATCCGCGCGTTCGACCTGCAGACGCCCGGACGGGAGAAGGACGCGAGTCCGGTTGCGGCTGCGGTTCCGGAAGGGGGCCGCGGACGCGCCGTTGCGTTCGTCGAAGCGCTGGGTGGCGCGCAGAATCTCACCTCCGTCGACGCCTGTGCGACGCGCCTGCGGCTCCTCGTCGCGAAGCAGGACGCCGTCGACGAGGCCGCGCTCAAGAGCCTTGGCGCGCGCGCGACGGTGAAGGTGTCGGCGAACGCGCTGCAGGTGGTTCTCGGTCCGGTCGCCGATCAGGTCGCGGACGAGATCCGGACGCTGCTCCGCGCAGGAGGTGGCAGCGTCCAGGCGCCCGCGTCTCAGCTGTCCGTTGTGCCTGAGAGAACGTCGGCGTCGATCGAGCCGGAGGTGATCGCTGCGCTCCTCGCCGCGCTCGGCGGACGTGAGAACGTGCTCGAAGTCGAGGCCGTCGCTTCGAGCCGGTTGCGGGTGCGGGTCACAGACGCGGATGCGATCGACGAGCGCGCGATCCGCTCGCTCGGCCTGCGCGGGATCGCGAAGCCATCACCCGGCCGGGTCCATGTCCTCGTCGGCCCGGCGGCGGAGGATGCGCTCACGAAGATGCGCGCGCTGCTCCGCTGATCGCTTCGCGTCCGACGAGAACGTCGCGCATCCGCGCAGTACTCGGCGCAGAGTGAGTTACGCTCATCGCCATGGACGCGAAGTTCTTCCGGAATGCTGACGCGTTCCGCCGCTGGCTCGAATCGCATCACGCCTCGGCGGACGAGTTGTGGGTCGGCTTCTACAAGAAAGGCGCGACCCGCAAGGGGATCACGTACGCCGAGGCGCTGGATGAGGCGCTCTGCTTCGGCTGGATCGACGGGATTCGCAACGGGGTGGACGAGGAGCGCTACGCGATCCGCTTCACGCCGCGCAAGCCGCGGAGCAACTGGAGCAACGTCAACCTGAAGCGGGTCGCCGAACTGACGAAGGAACGGCGGATGCATCCCGCCGGCGTGGCAGCATTCGAGTCGCGAGACGAGGCGCGTGCCGGCGTCTACTCGTTCGAGAACCGCGACGCGGCGAAACTCACCGCCGAGCAGGAGGCCCGATTCCGCCGCCAGCGCGAAGCCTGGTCCTTCTTCGAGTCGCAGCCCCCCGGCTACCGCAAGACCGCGATCTGGTGGGTCGTGAGCGCGAAGCGTGAGGAGACGCGCGAGAAGCGCCTGTCGACCCTGATCGACGATTCCGCCAACAGCCTCCGCATCGCGGTGCTGCGGCGGTAGGGGAGGGGCGCTGCGCGATCCGATTTCGCGCTTCGTTGCCGCGTGACCGCGCCGCGCGCGAGTCTCCGGCTGTCAATTGCCGAACTTGGGGCATCATGCGCACTCACAAAGAGGTGAAGAGATGACTCAGCCCCCGAAGTGGTTCAGGGTCGTGGCGATCCTTGCGTTGCTCTGGAATCTGATCGGATGCGCGGCCTACCTGTCGGACGTGATGATGACGCCCGAGGCCGCCGCCAAACTGAGCGCTGCGCAGCAGGAGCTCTACAACTCCCGCCCCTCCTGGGCCGTGGCAGCCACTGCGACGGCCGTCTGGCTCGGCGCGCTCGGCTCCTTCGGCCTGATCGTCCGCAAGCGCTGGGCGACGATCCTCCTCGCTGTATCCCTCCTCGGCGTCCTCGTGCAGAACTACTGGCTCTTCCTCGCCAGCCCGGCCGCGAGCGTCACCGGTCCCGCGGCCATGGCCATCCAGGGTGTCGTGCTGATCATTTCGATCGCGCTCGTCGCGCTATCGCTCCGCGCGGCAAAGCGCGGCTGGCTGACATGATCCGGTCGTAAGCAGGCCTCATCGATTCGGCTGAAGCAGTCCGCGCTCGGTGAGCACAATGCGGGCTTGGAAGGAACCGCCGAACCGCTACTTGGCGCGGTTGTGAACGCAATGTCGTTGACCACACAAGCGAACGACGTTCGACGGTTGCGACTTCCGCAACCAGTGCTCCTCATGCAAGCTGGCGATGGAGTGTGATGCACTTTCGCGGCAGCCGCCCCGCGCTCCCGATCAGCGCGGCAGGACCACGAGGTTTCCGCCGAAGCCGAGGCCTCGGCGGCGGGCGTAGCGGGCATCCTGGATCCAGACGCGCGTCTCGGTCGGGGTCCTCTCCACGGCGTACCAGGGGAACCGGGCCCAGGTCATGAACCCCTGCACCTGCGGCGCGTTGCGGGCGGCTCGCCACTCCGGCGTGTCGGCGGGACGCGGGATCGATGCGGGCTCGAGCTGCAGTCCTCCGCCGAGCCAGGTCCACTGCCCGAAGCGATAGACCTGCGGCGTCTGCGCGACGATCTCCCACCGCCGCGGGTCGAGCGGATCGGGCGCGGCCATGATCTTTTCCACCGGCCCAATCCCGCGGGCTTCGAGCGCTCGGATCGCGGCCGTTTCCGTCGCTTCGTTG
>JBAQWH010000186.1:0-1920 GCA_049298815.1 Thermoanaerobaculia bacterium
GCACCTGCGCGCCGACCCGCTCGCTGACCCGCACGTTCACGGTCCCGGTCGTCGACACCTGTGCTCAGAACCCCGCGCCGGCGATCACGGCGCCGAGCGACGGCACGACGGCGACCGCGGACGTGACCTTCACCTGGACGCCCGCCGCCGGCGCCATCGGCTATCGCATCGTGGTCAGCGTCAACGGCGGAGCACCGCAGGACATCGGTTCCACGACGACCGCAACGACGCTCACTTCGCGGCTCACCGCCGGGACCATCGCAGCGACCGTCGAGGCACTCTTCAGCGGATGCCCCGTGACCCGCTCGGCCTCGGTGAGCTTCACCGTCGCCACGCCTGACCCCTGCGAAGGCCGGACGATCCCGGTTCTCACAGCTCCCATCGACGCCACAACCGTGTCGACCGCCTCCGTGCAGTTCACCTGGCTTTCCGTCGAGAACGCCTCCGAGTACCGCGTCGTCATCCTCGAGCACGCGGAAGGAGAGGACGAGGTGCCGGAAGAAGTCGGCAGGACCTCAGGAACCGAGCTGTCGGTCAGCCTCGAGCCGGGGACGATGACGTGGTGGGTCGAGGCGCTGTTCAAAGGCTGTCCGTCCACGACCTCGGCGGAGCGGACCTTCACGATCCCGCCCGCCCACGTCTGCCCCACCGACGCCGCAGCGCTCATCTCGCCCCCCGACAAAGCCAACACCAACGATGCTTCCATCACCTTCCGTTGGAACAAGAACTCGGGCGCAATCGGCTACGAGCTCTGGGCCATCTACGCGGGCGGCACGCCGACGCTGATCGAATCGAGCGATGCCGGCAACCTGACGGTCACCCGGAAGGCGACTGCCGGCGCGACCGAGTGGTTCGTCCGCACGCTCTATGACCGCTGTCCGTTCGTCGATTCGGAGCACCGCACGTTCACCAACGATTTGCCACCCGACTGCAGCGGCACGAAGGCGGCGGTCCTCCTGACCCCGGGCGAAGGCGAAGAAGTGACCTCGCCGGTCAACTTCCGCTGGACTCCGGTCCCCGGTGCAACGAACTACGAGCTGTACTACACCTCGTCCGGCAGCGGCGCACCGACGCGGCTCTACTCCGGCACGACGGTTCCGTTCACACCGCTGCCGGTGCCCGCAGGCTCCTACCGCTGGTACGTGCGGACGGAGTTCGATCGCTGCGGCGATCACCGCTCGACGCAATCGCGGATCACGGTTCTCGACCCGCCACCCGCCTGTCAGGCCCTCGGCACACCGACCATCTCCTCGCCGGCCGAGATCACGAGCGGCATCCGCTTCTCGGTCCGCTGGACCGAAGTGCCGGGCGCCACTTCGTATGTCGTGCAGGTGGCGAACGAAAGTGACTTCGAACCTGCACTCAGCGCGAGCATCGATGCAGGCGCCAACAGCTACGAGCTGGAGCAGGTGAACCGCGACGCGCAGCCGCGTGCGTTGTACGTCCGCATCCGTGCAGTCGACACGCGATGCACGACGCAGCAGTCTGGCCTCTACTCGGTGCCTGCGATCATCTACGTTCTCCCCGAGGTGACCAACGACGCGACGATCCCCGCCTCCGAGGCGCAGACGCTGACCTATCAGCTGCCGCTCGGACCGGAGCTCGCCGGCAGATCGTTCACCGCAGTGCCGAACCAGTCGTGGCTCACCGTGACGCCGGCGAGCGGCGTGGTGCCGGTCGGAGGAATGTTCCTCACCGTCACCGCCGCCGCGCTCGACCTGCCCTCGGGAACGAGCATCGGCGGCATCACCGTCACTCTCACGGACGCTGCGGCGGGGAACGTCGCAGGCCACGGGACGACGACCTACACGACGCCGATCTCGGTGAACCTGGTGAGCCCGGTGACGTCGACGGCGAAGACCTCGCCGCCGCCCGACGCGCTGATCATCCCCGCGGTCGCCCATGCGAGCGGCGTCAACT
>JBAQWH010000187.1:0-2080 GCA_049298815.1 Thermoanaerobaculia bacterium
GGGGGGGGGCAAGGGACCTATAGGACCTATAGGACCAATAGGACCCGCCCCCGCCCCTGGTCGGATCTGGGGTGGCGGGTCGTATAGGTCGTATTGGTCCTATTGGTCCTATTGTCCTATTGGTCCCCTCAGTCCCCCCGCCCCCTACTTCACCACCTTCAGCGCTTCTTCCGCAGCGTGGAGCATGGCCTCCGCGCCGACAGGCTTGCCGGTGGCCCCCTTCATCCAGAGGTCGGGGGTGATGCTGCCCTGCCGCGCCATCCGCTCGAACTCGGTGCCGAGGTTGCCGGAGCGCTCGATCTGTTCTTCGATCTGGTGCGCGATCAGGTGGCCGATCGGGTAGTCGGGGAGGTAGAGGCCGTTCCCGACCATGTGGGCGTAGACGCCGAGGAGCGTCGCGTCTTTCTTTCCGAAGACCGGGGCGTAGTACGTGTTCCAGACGTCCTTCGAGATCGCGACGACGGCGTTGTTCAGCTGCTCGGGAGTCGCGTCCGGGTGGTCGTACATCCAGTGCCACATCGCCATGTCGACGAGTGCGACGCCTGCGATCTCGTACGTTCCCCAGAAGTCGTTGAGCGTCTGCAGAGCGCGCGACTCGGCGTTCGGCGTCGCGAGGCCGAGCAGCTCGAGGTCCTTGGCCTGGAAGACGAAGGCGAGCGCTTCGGTGAACGCGGTGTTGGGCACGCCGCTCACCGTGTAGTAGTCGATGTCCTTGAGCGAGAAGACCTGCTCGACGTTGTGCCCCATCTCGTGGACGGCGATGTTGAAGCCCTTGTAGTCCATGCCGCCTGCGCCGACGCGGGTGCGGAGACGGGGGTTGTCGCCACGGCGGCTCGAGCCCATCGCGTGGCCGGAGCCGCGGGCAGGATCGACTTCGATGTTCGCTGCCAGGTAGGCGGCGCGCTCCTTCGTGAAGCCGAGGCCTGCGAGCAGGTTGGCCATGTCGCGCTTGTACGCTTCGGCGTTCGGGTACTGCTTGCGCGTCAGCTCGTCGAGCTGCGCCTCGCTGTACTTGCCGCGCGCGCGGAAGCCGTTGTACCAGATGTCGAACGGCTCGAGCGGACGTCCGAGACGCTTCTCGATGAGCTTTGCGACGCGCGGCACGAGCGGCGAGGAGAGCACCGATTCGAGCATCGCCTTCACGCGCGCTTCAGGCAGCTGCCGTCCTTCTTCGAAGCTGCGCCGGATGTGCGTCGGCGCGGTCGGAGAGTACGGGTCGACCATCTTCGACGCGTGGAAGATGCCGAGGATCTTGGCGTAGCGCGTGTCGGGCTCGCGGCCGTTCGTCAGCTTCGCCGGGGCCGGACGGCCGGTGTCCGCCGGGGCGTCCTTCACCGCGGCCGGTCTCACCTCGTTCGAGACCGGGTTCCAGTCGACGTTCGGGTTGTCGACGACCGCTTCGGGGATCGTCTGGTCGACGATCCGCTCGAGGACCCGCTGGATCATCCGCTGCTTCGGAAGTCCGATCTTCGGGTCGAGGCTGTAGTTCGCCTTGATCTCGTCCCGGAGGTTCCAGTGTTCGAGCAGGCGCATGCCGGCCGGGAAGAGGCGATTGCCCTTCGCGTCCAGCAGGTGGTGCATCCAGATGTTGTACGTGGCGACGTACTGGCCGGCATCGGCGTAGGCGCGGCCGACAGCGAGGTTCACGTCCGACGGGATCCGCTTCGAGAACCGCTGCGCGAGCTTCGTCTCGGCCCACTGGCGACGCGTCCACGTCTCTCCCTGGGCGAGCCGCTCCTCGAGCGAGGTGAGCGGGAAGTTGAGGAGGACGACGAACGCGAGCTTGTTCTCGAAGAAGTCGTCGTTGATGTGGGCGGAGGGCTCATAGCCGGCCATGACCTCGTCGAACGGATAGACGGGGCCGAGATCGAGGTCGGACTGCCATCTGAGGTCGCGGCCGATCTCGTTCATGTGGCCGTCGACCGATTCGAGGGTGAACTGGAACCGGTTGAACAGCGCGTCGAGCTTCGCAGGGTCGCCTGCGAAATGCGTCCGGACGAAGGACTCGAACGCGGCGGCGTCGCCGTCGTCGCCGCGCCAGAAATCGGCCACCTGCCGGATCCCCTGCGCGGCGCGGGCG
>JBAQWH010000188.1:0-1549 GCA_049298815.1 Thermoanaerobaculia bacterium
GCGTAGGGCCGTGCACACGGGGCGCCGCGGGTCAGGAGGAGCCGTGCGATCACGCGGTTGAGCGACGATGCGGTCACCGCTCGATGAGGGTTGACGCGACGCGTGATCCCGTCGACCTCGTACAGCCCGAGGGCGATGGCCCGGATGATCTCCTCACGCCCGGGCGTCTCGGCGATGTCGATCGCGATCGGCGGGCTGGGCAGGTTCTGGGCGAAGCGGACCGACGGCACGGTCCAGTAGAGGAGGACGGAGAGCTGGGCGCGGGTGACCGCCGTGCTCTCCGCAGCCTCGCGGTACTGCGGCGGCATGTTCGCGTCGCTCCAGAGGAGTTTGATCTCCTCGAGGCGGCGGCCGTACCCGGCGTCGCTGGCGCGCCGTGCGAGACGTTCGTAACGGACGATCGCCTCCTGGTACCTGCCGCGCCCCGCATCGATCTCGGCGAGCGCGACCTGCACTTCCTCGCGATCGGCCGCGGTGCTGAGGAGAGGCTCGACCTCGCGCCGTGCCTCGTCGAAACGCTTCTCTTCGACCAGGCGCTGGACGAGCAGCATGCGGGGCTCGAAGGCGGCCGGATCGAACGTCAGCGCCTCCCGAAGCAGCGGGACCGAGTCCCGCGCAGGAGCGCTTTGTGCGGCCTTGAGGAGCTCGGTGTAGATCGCGTCCTGCGCAGCCTCCACGCGCTCCCTCGCGAACGCCGGGGCGTTCGGCAGCGCGGCGATGTCGCGGTAGAGCGCGTGGGCCTGCCGCATCTGACCCTGCCTGAAGGCGAGCTCTGCCTGATAGACGCGGGCCGCGAGATGGTTCGGGTTCGCTTCGAGGACTCGCGACACGGTGGCCTGCGCGCGCTCGAAGTTCCGCTCGTGAATGTCGATCGCGGCTCCGGCGAGGTGCGCCGGCGTGTAGGCGGGCTGCCGCGTCGCGAGGTCCTCGAGCCGCTTCCGCGCCTCGGCGGTGTTCCCAGCGAGAAAGAAGCGCCAGGCGGCATCGAAGCGCTTCTCGATCGACTGCGTCGTGGGGGTGGTGCTCCCGGTACGCGGGTCGATCAGGTAGAGGTCCTCGCCGGTGGGGACGACGGTGGGAGGGGGTGCAGCGGTGTCCGCGCAGCTCGCTGCGAGCAGCGCCAGGGCGGTCACGAGCAGCAGAAGGGTTGTTCGGTTCAACGTCAGACCTCGATGAGCCGCAACGCGGCTTTGGATAGTTCTTCCCGGTGGCTCGCGTCGAGCCAGTGCACGTTTCGCTCCGACCTGAGCCACGTCATCTGTCGCTTGGCGTAGGCGCGGGTCCGGCGCTGTGTTTCCTCGATTGCACCGGCCAGCGGCATCTCTCCCCGCACGACGGCCGCTGCCTCCCTGTAGCCGATCGAGTCGAACGGCCGCGCGGTGGAAGGGTATCTGAGGAGGAGGTGGCGCGTCTCGTCGACTAGCCCGTGCTCGAACATGGCGACGACGCGGGCATCGAGCGCCTTCACCAGGTCAGCCCGGTCGAGCTGGAGCGCGATCTTCACCGATGGCAATTCTTCGCCGTCTCCCGGCCGGTTCCAGGACGAGAT
>JBAQWH010000189.1:0-3621 GCA_049298815.1 Thermoanaerobaculia bacterium
GGCGAGTAGCCGGGGGTTGAGCGAAGCGAACCCCCCGGGACGATGGCGACAATGATCGCGCCCTGGAGGGGCGCCGGCGAGACCCCATCCGGCGCCCCTTCAGGGCGCATCTTCTATTCGCCCTGCAATCCGGGGGCGTCGCGTCGCTCCGCCCCCGGCTACTCGCCCGGGCCGCTTCGCGGCCGACTCAGGCTATTTGTTATCGCCTTCGCGGCCGCACTGAGACCGCCGGAAGAACGGGCGCATTGAGAACACCGGAAGAACGGAACGATCACGCTGAAGTCGCGGCGGTTCACGCGCGGGCAACGAAAAAGGCCGGCGTCGCCGCCGGCCTTCCGAGAGAGAAAACGGATGTGGATCAGTGCTGGCGGGTCGGGTGGTCCGACGAGGCGTCGCCGATTCGCATGCCGTAGAAGGAACGGTACACGAAAACGAGCGAGCAGGCGAAGAACACCGCCGCGAGGATCTGCGTCAGCCCGTGCTGTCCGGCGTTCGTCATCTCGACCGCCAGCTCGACGGCGAGCAGGCCGAAGAGCGTCGTGAACTTGATGACCGGGTTCATCGCGACCGACGAGGTGTCCTTGAACGGATCGCCGACGGTGTCGCCGACGACGGTCGCCGCGTGCAGCTCGGTCCCCTTCTCCTTGAGCTCGACCTCGACGATCTTCTTCGCGTTGTCCCAGGCGCCGCCGGCGTTCGCCATGAAGATTGCCTGGTAGAGGCCGAAGATCGCGATCGAGATCAGGTAGCCGATGAAGAAGAACGGCTCGAAGCAGGCGAAGGCGAGCGTCGAGAAGAAGATCACCAGGAAGATGTTGAGCATCCCCTTCTGCGCGTACTGGGTGCAGATCTCGACGACCTTCTTCGAGTCCTCGACGGAGGCCTTCTCGATGCCGGAGTCGAGCCGGATGTTCGCCTTGATGAACTCGACCGCGCGGTAGGCGCCGGTGGAGACGGCCTGCGTCGCTGCGCCGGTGAACCAGTAGATCACCGCGCCGCCGACCACGAGCCCGAGGAGGAACTGCGGGTGGAGGAGCGAGAGCTTCTCGATGTCGGTGGTCAGGCCGTTGGTGAGCATGACGATGATCGCGAAGATCATCGTGGTCGCGCCGACGACCGCGGTGCCGATGAGGACCGGCTTTGCAGTCGCCTTGAACGTGTTGCCGGCGCCGTCGTTCTCCTCGAGGTAGTCCTTGGCCTTGTCCCAGGCCGGCGTGAAGCCGAAGTCGCGCTTGATCTCTTCGTCGATGTTCGGGAGGGTCTCGATGGTCGAGAGCTCGTAGACCGACTGCGCGTTGTCGGTCACCGGGCCGTAGGAGTCGACCGCGATGGTGACCGGGCCCATGCCGAGGAAGCCGAAGGCGACGAGGCCGAAGGCGAAGATCGCGGGGGCGATCATCAGCGCGTCGGCGCCGGTCGGGAAGCTGCCTGAGATCCAGGCGGCGATGCCCATGAGGGAAGCGATCGCCAGGCCGGTCCAGTACGCCGAGAAGTTGCCGGCGACGAAGCCGGAGAGGATGTTGAGCGACGCGCCGCCTTCGCGCGAGGCGGTGACGACCTCGCGCACGTGGCGCGACTCGGTCGAGGTGAAGACCTTCACGAGCTCGGGGATGATCGCCCCGGCGAGCGTGCCGCAGGTGATGATCGTCGAGAGCTTCCACCACATCGAGGCGTCGCCGCCGAGGCTCGGGATCATGAGGTACGAGACGGCGTAGGTGACCCCGACCGACAGGATCGAAGTGAGCCAGACGAGCGAGGTGAGCGGCGACTCGAAGTTCATCTTGTCGACGGTGCCGTAGCGCGCCTTCGCGAACGCTTCGTTGATGAAGTACGACACGGCCGAGGTGATGACCATCAGGACGCGCATCGCGAAGATCCAGACGAGGAGCTGGACCTGGACGGTCGGGTCGGTGACCGCGAGGAGGATGAACGTGATCAGTGCGACGCCGGTGACGCCGTAGGTCTCGAATCCGTCGGCGGTCGGGCCGACCGAGTCGCCTGCGTTGTCGCCGACGCAGTCCGCGATGACGCCCGGGTTGCGCGCGTCGTCTTCCTTGATGTTGAAGACGATCTTCATCAGATCCGAGCCGATGTCGGCGATCTTCGTGAAGATGCCGCCGGCGATGCGGAGGGCCGCGGCGCCGAGCGACTCACCGATCGCGAATCCGATGAAGACCGGGCCGGCGTAATCGCCCGGCACGAACAGCAGGATGGCGAGCATGATCAGCAGCTCGGTCGAGATCAGCAGCATCCCGATCGACATGCCGGCCTTCAGAGGGATCGCGTAGGTCGGGAACGGCTTGCCACGGAGGGAGGCAAACGCCGCGCGGGAGTTCGCGAAGGTGTTGATCCGGATGCCGAACCAGGCCACGAAGTAGCTGCCGCCGATGCCGACGAGACTGGCGATCAGGATGATGATCACGCGCAGCGCATCGAAGTGGCGGAGGAACCCGAAGTACACCACCATGATCGCGCCGATGAACACCTCGAGCAGCAGGATGAACTTGCCCTGCGTGACCAGGTAGGTCTTGCACGTCTCGTAGATCAGCTCCGAGATCTCGCGCATCGAGCTGTGAACCGGAAGGTTCTTGAGCTGCGCGTACATCGCGAACCCGAACACGAGTCCGAGCACGCAGATGACGAGGCCGCCCAGCAGCAGCCGGTCGCCCGGCATGCCGAGAAAGTCGACCGACGCGAGGTCGGGGAGCACGAGATTCGCTTCGCTCTGGTGCTGTGCCGGCTGCTCGGCAGGAGCGGTCAATTCGGCGGCATTGCCCTCTGCGGGCGTTGCCTCCTGGGCTGCAGCGGCCCCGCCGAACATGAGTACGGCGAGGGTCACGACCAGCAGCACGCGCATGGTCCAGGACTTCATGATTCCTCCGTGATTGGGCAGAAAGTGCGGATGTGACACGGCTAGCGTCGGCGCCTGAAGTGGTGATTGGGCCCCGCCGTGGTCACGTCCGGGATCAAAGGGCGGGCGGATTCTAGCGAATTCGGCCTTGTTTGTCGCGCGGAGGGGGAAGGGAGGGGGGACGGAAGTGGGAAGTGTGAAGTAAGAAGTGTGAAAAAGGAAAAGGCCCGCCGGGGTGGGCGGGCTTTCACACTTCACACTTCACACGTCGCTTCTATTGCTGCGGTCCCCGGATGTGAATCTCCACCCGCCGGTTCAGCTGCCTTCCCTCGGGCGTGTCGTTGCTCTCCTTCGGCCGCAGCTCGCCGTAACCCCTCGCGTCGATGCTCCCGGCGCGGACCCCTTCGTCGACGAGGTAGTCGCGGACGGATCCGGCGCGCCGCTCGGAGAGCAGCTGGTTGTGCTCTTCGCTGCCGGTCGAGTCGGTGTGCCCCTCGATCGTGATCACGTTCTCCGGGTACTGCGAGAAGTTCACCGCGAGATCGTGGAGCGTCGTCTGCGACTCGCGCCGCAGCGCGGCGGAGTTGAGGTCGAAGAGGATGTCGCTCGTCATCCGGATCTCGATCTCGGTCTCCGACGGACGGCTGACCTCGACGCCTTCGATCGCACGGAGCTCCTGCTCCTGCTTGTCCATCTTGCGGCCGACCGCACCGCCGATGGCGGCTCCGGCGATCGCACCGATCACCGCTCCGCCTTTTTCGTTGCCGCCC
>JBAQWH010000190.1:0-20552 GCA_049298815.1 Thermoanaerobaculia bacterium
CGCGTGCTCAGGTGCGGCGGCGGCGTGCTCAGGTGCGGCGGCGGCGTGCGCGGCCGGCGTCGTGGCGTCCTTCTGCAGCCGCTCGACGTAGTGGATGAACTCCACATACGCGTGCACGTACTCGCGGCCGGCGCCGACGTTGTGGCCTGCGTGGGCCTTCGCTTCGGAAGCGTGAGCGAAGCGCTTGCGAAGTCCGGCCGAGATCTCGGCCCTCAGGGACTTCTCGAGTGCGTCGAGCGAGCTCGCCTCCAGCGCCTTGTCCGCCGCATCGATTCCCGGGTCGACCGAGTCCGACTTGAGACCGGTGTACGGGGCTCCCTCCGAGGCGCGATGGACTCGCACGAGCGTCTCGAAGAACCAGGTGTCGGCGAGTTGCTTCGCCTCGGCTCCCTGCTTCCGCACGGCGAGCGTCCGCGCGAAGGCACTGCGAATCTCCTTCTCCGCGTCGGCCGGAATCCACTTGAGCACCGGCGCGATGTCGCCGGCCTCGAGGGCAGCGCGTGCCTCGACGATCACCGGACCGCTGAGCGAGTCACAGTGCGCGAACAGCGACGACGTGATGAGAAGCGAGGCGAGGGTGATCCCCAGAATGCGATAGATCAAGACTGACTCCTTGTGGTTGATTTGGATGTGGAGTGATCCGCGGTCCGACAGGCGGCCGGGTTCTGGTTGAATGCTTATGGCTCGATGCTCGACGGGAGTGCGTCAGTCGTCGTCGTCCCCGCGCCGCTCGGCCCCTTCGCCGGAGGCTGAGCCGCCGCCATCCTCGGTCTCCCCCAACTGAAGAGTGCCGTCCAGCAGAGGAAGCGTGAGGCGTCTCGTGCTCTGCTCGTACCCCGCGACGAGCGTCGCGGCGAAGGCGGCGATGAGCAGGAGGAACGCGACCGCGCTCCACGGTCTGCTCGATGCGATCGCGGCGTCCGGCTCGGCGTTCTTGTAGCCGGTCACCATGCTCGCGGCGAGATTCTCGCGATGCCGCACCGAATGCCACACGACTCCGGCGATGTGCAGTCCCGCAAGGGCGAGCATCGACCAGGCGAACACTTCGTGGACCTCTTTGGCCGCCTCTCTGCCACGTCCCATCATGAAGCCGGTGACCCCGAGCCCAAGGACGACTGCGATCGTCGCCACGGCGAACCAGCTGGTTGCCGCGTTGTGCCCGGCGCTGCGCGTCGACGGCGCGCCGCCAACGGTGCCGCGGAGGTAGCGGACGAGCGAGGAGGGACGAAGCTCGAAGGCGCTGAATCGCGCCCACCGCGAGCCGGCCAGTCCCCACACGATCCGGAGCACGATGAGGAAGACCGCGCCGAGACCGGCGAGCGCGTGGATCGGAAAGAGCGTTCCCTCGTCGTCGGCGAGGTTTGCGATCAGGAACGCGGTGAGGAACGCCGCAGCCAGCAGCCAGTGAAACAGGCGAACCGGAAGGTCCCATATCCGTGTGTGCCCCATCGTTCTTTCCTCCATCGATCCCGAGCTCATGCCGGCCATCGACACAGAACTTAAGTCGCCGAGCTTAAGAGAGCCTTAACGTCTGAAAACTGGCGTAAGGTTGCGCCCGTGGCCGGTCGAGATCCACCGGCCACGAACGGGCCATGCGGCTGCTCCTGATCGAAGACGACGAACTGCTCGGCGACGGTGTCCGCGCCGGTCTGGTACAGCGCGGACATGCCGTCGACTGGGCCACCGATGGCGAGGAGGGACTGGCCGCCATCGACGCCGCTGATTACGACGTCGTGGTTCTCGACCTCGGTTTGCCGAAGGTCAGCGGCCTGCAGATCCTCGGACGGATGAGGCTCGACGGAAAAGCGACTCCCGTGCTCATCCTCACCGCACGCGACACCGTGTCCGAACGGGTGGCGGGGCTCGACGCAGGCGCCGACGACTACCTCGTGAAACCGTTCGACCTCGAGGAGCTTCTCGCCCGCCTCCGCGCCCTCGGCAGACGAAGCAGCGGACGGACCGAGCCGCTTCTCCGGCACGGCCCCGTCGTCGTCGACTCCGGCGCGCACACAGTCACGAAAGACGGTGAGCCGCTCGATCTTTCGCCACGCGAGTTCGCGGTCCTCGAGGAGCTGCTCGAGCACGCGGGACACGTGCTGTCGCGCGAGCGCCTCGAAGAAAAGCTCTATGGCTGGAACGACGAGATTGCGAGCAACGCGATCGAGGTCCACATCCATCACCTCCGCAGAAAGCTCGGTGCGGACTTCATCCGAACCATCCGTGGAGTCGGCTACATGATCGATCGGGAGCGCACGTGACTCGCCGGCCGCTCTCGATCCGCAGCCGCCTGTTGCTGCTCCTCTCGACCGCGACCGTGTCGGTCTGGGCGGTCGCCGTCGCGATGAGCTACTGGGACGCGCGTCGGGAGCTGAACGAGCTGTTCGACGCCCAGCTAGCCGAATCCGCAGAAGTCCTGCTGCTTCAGGCTGCGCACGACCTCGGGGATGACGATGAGTCGCGCGAGCGATCCAACGCGCCGTTCGATCACGGCATCGACCATCCCTACGCCCAGCAACTGCACTTCCAGATCTGGAACGGAGAGGGACGGCTCGCCTACCAGTCGTCGAAGGACCTCCCCGCAGAACCGCTGGTCACCGGCGTCTCGAGCGGCTACGCAGATCGGACACTGCACGGCGTGCGGTGGCGCGTCGCGGTCGTGACCGATCCCACCAGCCGCATGCAGATTCAGCTCTGCCAGCGCTACGACGCGAGAGCAGGCGTGGCGGGGGCGATTGCGCGCAACATGTTCCTTCCGGTCGCCGCCGCTGTGCCGATCCTCGCCGTCCTTGTCTGGCTCGCGACCGGCAGCGGCATCCGGCCACTCGGCCGCTTCACCCGAGAGCTGCAGGAGCGGAGTCCCGACAATCTCGATCCGGTCGAGCAGGCAAACCTCCCCGCCGAGCTCGAGCCGGTCGGCTCGGCATTGAACGGGTTGCTGGAGCGCCTGCGCACCCGGCTCGATCTGGAGCGGCGTTTCACCGCCGACGCCTCCCACGAGCTGCGAACGCCGCTTGCGGCCTTGAAGACCCACGCTCAGGTGGCCCTCGGCGCGCGGACAGAGGAGGGGCGCGTGCGGTCGCTCTCGCAGATCGTGCGCGGCACCGACCGGATGACCCACCTCGTCGACCAGCTGCTGACGCTCGCCCGAGTCGATCCCGGGATGGCGGAGTCGCCCGCGAGGTTCGATCTCGCGGAGATCGTTCGCGAGACGACCGGGAGCCTCGCTCCGATGGCGGTCGACAGGGGCGTCGAGATCGAGGTTCAGGCCGCCAGCGGCGCGACCATCGAAGGCAACCGCTCGCTCGTCGCAACGCTCGTCCGCAACCTCGTCGACAACGCGATCTCGTACTCACGGAGAGGCGACCGCGTTCGACTGCTCCTCGATCGCACGACGGCCCGTGTGACGCTGCGCGTGATCGACAGCGGACCCGGATTGACGCCCGAAGCGCGGGCCCGCGCCTTCGAACGTTTCTATCGTGGCGAGGGAGTCCGCGAGCCTGGGACTGGGCTCGGACTGTCGATCGTGAAGCGGATCGCGGAGCTCCATGGAGCCACCGTCACGCTCGAAGAGGCGGAGGGCGGCGGACTCGAGGTCACGACCCGCTTCCCAGCCCATTAGCCGCTTCGGGCCGTAAGTGCCCGCTACACGCCGCTAGGCCTGTTCGATTCCGCGCAGCGTCTGCGGTGCGGCGTCGCGATCCTTCAAGCCTGCGAAGTCGCGTCGTTTTGCGGCTCCGAGCCCGAGGATCTGGAGGATCGGTTCGGTGTGGCTGAGTGTGCCGACGATCCGATGGCCGGGATACGGCGAATCGCAGAGGAGCGTCGGCGTCATGAAGATCTCCTCCTTCAAGGCACGCCTCGGGTCGAGGAGCACATCGACGATTTCGATGCTGTGGCGGCCGGGAAGATGGGTCTCGCACAGCTGCATGAGATTGTCGATCGCCTGCAGCGAGTTCGGCGCATCCCCGGCCACGTACAGCCGGAAGGTGTAGACGTCCGGATTCATTCGTTCCCCACAGTGCCTGGCGCGACATCGGAGCCGCGAAGCTGACGCATCCTGTCGCGGCCCAATGCCTGCTCCCTCTCGTGAACCTCGGCGCTTTGCAGCAGCACGGCCTTCTCCGTCAGTTTCGAGGCGAGCTCGAACTGCAGCAGTTTGACGCGCGCCTCGAGCTCGGCCTCTTCCGCCTCGAGCTTCACCGTCCTCAGCTTCGCGGCGACTGACTCAATCTCCTGCGCGTTGCGTTCGGCGCTTTCCTTCTCCCAGCGCATCGCGCCCATGAGGACCTCACCACCGGCCGTGTAGGTATCGGTGACGGTGATCCCGGCGTCGCTCAGAATCAGCTCGCGCACCTGATTCGAATGGGCCGTGCCGCGCGACTTGATGATCGACATGCCGCGATTGCGCTCCCCGGCCTGAACCAGGTAGTTGAGGTGGATCCATGTGTCCGCCAGCGTCGAGATCTGCAACGGTGACCCCGCTTCGGACTGGCTCGACATCTCGTCGAGCAGGCTGGTGCACACCAGCGTGATGCCCTCCGCCTTCGACCAGTCGATCAGCCGTTCCGCCACACTGTGCGCGGTCAGCTCATTCCCCGACTTCGACAGAGTGGAGACCGGATCGACCACGAGGCAGCGGGCGCGATGTTCCTTCGCGAGCGTCTTGATCCGGACGAGGTACGTCTCGGCACTCCCTGTGATCGTGCGGGCCGACACCATGTGCAGCGTGCCGTCTTCGACGAACCGGTCGAGCTGAATGCCGACGGAGCCGAGGTTTCGGATCACCTCGTTCGAATCGGAATCGAAGCTGACGAACATCGTCCGCTCGCCCCGCTGACACGCCGCCTCGGCGAAGGCTCCGCTGAGAGTCGTCTTGGCGGTGCCCGGAAAACCGGTGATCAGAACGCTCGCTCCGCGGTAATAACCACCGCCGAGCATCGTGTCGAGCCGTGCCACGCCGCTCCCGACCCGCTCGGTCGTGACTTCGACGTTCCCGCGACGGATCGTCCGGGTCACCGCGACCTCGAATCCGGTCCGTCCGATCAGGAAAGGGGACTCGTTCTCGTCGAAAGCCGAGCCGCGGTACTTCTGCACGCGCAGGTTGCGCTGCGAGACGCCGAGAACCACGGAGTGATTGAGGATGATCGCGCAGTCGACCATGAACTGCATGAAGCCAAACGGCTGTCGCTGGGAGCTTCCCTCCTCGCGCTCCGCCTTCAACGTGACGATGCCGGTCAGCTCGTGCGCGAGCAGCCACGCGTGGAGACGGTAGATCTCACGGCGCTGGGCGGCCGCGTCCGGCAGCAGCGAGAGGATGATGTCGAGAGCATCGAACACGATGCGCCTCGCGCCCAGCTCGGCGACCTTCGCGCCGAGAGCGGCGAGCATCCCGCTCAAATCGAAGGTCCCGGACTGGACCAGGTCGGGCGCCGGCTGCGCGTCCATGAAGTAGAGACTCTTCTCCTGCAGCTTCACGAGATCCCAGCCGAAGGTCTCCGCGTTCGCCACGATTCGCGAAGGTGTCTCTTCGAACGCTACGAAGATCCCGGGCTCCTCGCAGTGCTGCGCGCCGTGAACCAGAAACTGGAGCGCGAGAATCGTCTTCCCCGAGCCCGATCCGCCGACGAGCAGCGTCGTTCGTCCCCGCGGGAGGCCGCCACCCGTGATCTCGTCCAGACCGGCGATGCCGCTTGGCGCTTTCAGCCCGGGAGTCGCGGGGCCGGAGTTCGTTGTGATTACGTGCTCGTCCGCAGTGTTCGTGCGGCGCGACTGATGTTCGTTCATCAATGGTCTCGATTCGCGGCCGGTGAGGGCGACGCGCGTGTTCCGTCAAATCGTCGGGAATGAGGGTCCCCGCACGGTGGAGCGCGCTTGCGTTGTCCGTAGAGGTGGTTGGGAGTACTGAAGAAGAGCGTCAGGTGGAGTGTGGGTGCTTGGTCCCATTCAATGCCGCTTCACTGCCACATTGGGCTTGCCGATCGGTAAACGCGGCGCGACGAAGGTCCCGCGTCAGGAGTGTCATCCTGACCCGGCGAAGCGCGGCGAAGGACCCCCTGCCTCCCGGAAGGTGGACTGAGGATGAAAACGGGCGCTGCGTGTGGCGGCCGCCGCGCCCAGGCCCGCAAAACGGCGGGGGTCCTTCGCCGTCCTCAGCCCCTCCAGGGCATCGGCGGCTCCACTGACACGAGGGTTGGTGTCCGGATGGCGAAGAGCGAGGTCTCGCCCGCTTCGCCCTCTGTGCACCCTCTGTGTTCTCTGTGTCTCCGTGGTGAACCGAACCTGGATTCACCACAGAGGCACAAGAGGACACGGAGGAGCACGGAGGGATCACCGTCGAGGCGCCGACTGAGGTTCGCGTGTCGTTTTCGTCGGCAACGGCACCGGCGACGCCGTTCAGTACCGGTGCCCCCGCAGCGCTTGCTGAGGCCTCCCTCCGCGATTTGTGACGACGGCGCACGCATTGCGTAAGCAATCGTCACCGCGATGAGCGGGTCGGGGTCGCGTGAAGTAGCGGCGGCCGATGTCGTCATGCGCGCGGGCAGTCCAACAGGAGAGATCGATGAGTTCAACCGGGCGGTTACGTGCTCCACCAGCGAAATTTTCCACTCGCACGGTGAAGCGTGACGAGAAGGCGAAAGCTCTCATCGAAGCCCAGCGCAAGAAGGCGATCCTCAAGACCGGCGCGCTGCAGAACGCCATCCTCAACAGCGCGAACTTCTCCAGCATCGCAACCGACGAGCATGGCGTCATCCAGCTCTTCAACGTCGGCGCCGAGCGGATGCTCGGCTACTCGGCGGCCGACGTCGTCGACCAGATCACTCCTGCCGACATCTCGGACCCGCAGGAAGTGATCGCCCGCGCCGCAGCGCTGAGCCTCGAGCTCGGGACGCCGATTACGCCGGGATTCGAGGCGCTGGCCTTCAAGGCCTCACGCGGCATCGAGGACATCTACGAGCTGACGTACATCCGCAAGGACGGAACACGCTTCCCTGCAATCGTGTCGGTCACCGCGCTGCGGGACGATCAGGCGTCGGTCATCGGCTACCTGCTGATCGGCACCGACAACAGCGCCCGCCGGCATGCCGAGGAAAAGCTGCGTTGGACAGAGGAGAGCTTCCGGCTGATGGTCGAGAGCGTCTCCGACTACGCGATCGTGATGCTCGACCCGGAGGGACGGATCGTCAGCTGGAACACCGGTGCGCAGCGCATCAAGGGATTTCACACCGACGAGATCGTCGGGACGCATTTCTCCGTCTTCTATACGGAGGACGACGTGGCGAGCGGCAAGCCGCAGCGCGACCTCGAGCAGACTGCAGCGGGCGGACGTCTGGAAGTCGAGGGTTGGCGCGTCCGCAAGGACGCGACGCTGTTCTGGGCGAACATCGTCTTCACGGCGATCCGCGACCAGAGTGGCAGCCTGCGTGGCTTCGCCAAGCTCACACGCGACCTCACCGAACGCAACAAGGTCGAGACCGCGCTGACGAACGCGAAGGCCCTGGCCGAGAAGGCGAACCTCGCGAAGTCCGATTTCCTCTCCAGCATGAGCCACGAGCTGCGCTCGCCGCTCAATGCGATTCTCGGGTTCGCCCAGCTGATGGAGTCGGATTCACCGCCGCCGACACCCGCACAGAGTGAGAGCATCGTTCAGATCCTGAACGCGGGCTGGTATCTGCTGGAGTTGATCAACGAGATCCTCGACCTCGCCACGATCGAGTCCGGAAAGATGTCGATGTCGCTCGAGCCTGTGCTGATCAACGAGCTCCTGCTCGAGTGCCAGGCGATGATCGAGCCGCTTGCGCAGAAGCGCGGGATCCGGACGACGTTCTCCCCGGGCGATGCCGCGCACTGCGTCAACGCCGACCGCACGCGCTTCAAACAGGTCCTGATCAACCTCCTGTCGAATGCCATCAAGTACAACACGCCGGGCGGCTCGGTCGTGGTGGATTGCCGCGCGAACAGCAGCTCCCACCGGATCCGGGTCACGGTGACCGATACAGGCGCCGGACTGTCGCCGGACAAAGTCGCACAGCTCTTCCAGCCGTTCAACCGCCTCGGGCAGGAGGTCGGTGGCGAGGAAGGCACCGGCATCGGGCTCGTCGTCAGCAAGCGGCTGGTGGAGCTGATGGACGGCGTCATCGGCGTAGAGAGCGTCCCGGGCAAAGGGAGCATCTTCTGGGTCGAGTTAATGTCGACGGCGCCGCTCACGCTTCCAGCGTCGGCAGAAATCGCGCCGCAGGACGAGGCCGTGGTCGCCGCCGGGGACGATCTGCGGACGCTGCTCTACGTCGAAGACAACCCTGCGAACCTGCAGCTCGTCCAGAGACTCATCGGCCGCCGCAACGACCTCCGTCTGTTGAGCGCGGTGGACGGCAAGCGCGGGGTGGAACTGGCGCGCAGGCGTCTGCCCGACGTGATCCTCATGGACATCAACCTCCCCGGCATCAGCGGAATCGAGGCCCTCAGGATCCTCCGCGACGATCCTGCGACGGCGCACATACCGGTGGTCGCACTCAGCGCGAACGCCATGCCTCGCGACATCCAGAAAGGCCTCGACGCGGGGTTCTTCCGCTACCTCACGAAGCCGATCAAGGTGAGCGAGTTCATGGAGACGCTGAACATCGCGCTCGCTTTCGCGGAAGAAGACCATGCCTCTCACGACTGAAGACTGTGGCCCGAGGATCCTGATCGTCGACGATCAGCCGTCAAACGTGCGTCTGCTCGAGCACACGCTGCGGCGGGCCGGATTCGTCGAGATCATGTCGACGACCGACCCGTGCACGGTCATCGACATGCACCTGCAGAATCGATACGACCTGATCCTGCTCGACCTGCAGATGCCGCAGATGGACGGCTTCGCCGTGCTCCGCGCGCTGCAGGAGATCCGCCCCGCGCACCCGGTGACGGTCCTCGTGATCTCGGCCGGCTGTGCCGAGATGCCGGCCGCGCTCGAGTCGGGAGGCGATGGCTTCCTCGCCAAGCCGTTCCGCCTGCCCGACGTCGTCGAGCGTGTGCAGCAGATGCTGAAAGCCGCCGGCGTCGCATCGGCGGTGGCCGCGGCACTCGAGGCCGAAGAGCGTTCGGCGGCACACGGGGCGGACGACGCAGCGCCGACTTGACCCGGCCCGGAGTAAGAAGTGGGAAAGGGCGGGTGGGCTTTCACACTTTTCACTTCCCACTTCCCGCTTCCTATCAGCGCACTAGCGATTCGATTGCCATCACAAACGTGAGGCCCGCGAATCACAGCTCTGCGTTCGGCGCAACTGCGAGGGCGTTCATGGTCCTGCTGTTGCACCTCCAACCCGAGGCGTGTCCAGTGACACGAGAGAGGATGCACATGAAAGGCTTCGTCACCAACATCGAGCGCGAGACGCTGAAGAACCGCAACTTCGTGAAAGTGCTCTTCACCGCCAAGCACCACCAGTTGACCGTCATGAGCCTCAAGCCGGGAGAGGACATCGGCGAGGAGACGCATCCCGACCTCGACCAGTTCACCCGCATCGAGCAGGGACGCGGGATCGTGCAGATGGGCAAGGAGAGGAAGAGGATCCAGGCCGACTCCGCCTTCATCATCCCCGCCGGCGTGAAGCACAACGTCATCAACACGAGTAAAGAGGAAGACCTGAAGCTCTACACCGTCTACTCGAGCCCGGACCACGAAGACGGCGAGGTTCGCCGCACGAAGGAAGACGCGGAGTAGTTCACGGTTCGGGGGTCGATCAGGCCTTACAGGGGATGCGGACCGTGAACGTCGCTCCCTTCCCTTCGCCCCCGGTGCTCACCTCGACCACGCCGCGGTGCAATTCGATGATGTGTTTCACGATGGCCAGCCCGAGTTCCACCTGCCTGACCAGTGAGACCTCTTTCGCCACCGCGATCGGTCGCATACCGCTCACGCTGTCCTCGATGACGTCGCGCCGCGATCCTCACGACCTGGTACTTCTGGACTTGGTCGTCGGCGATCAACGCGATCGCGTGTCGGGCAACACCGCCATGGCTCGCTTCAGTCGCAGGCTGGTCTCCGGTCCACTAAGGATCAGTGTCTCACCGCCCGGCGTTTGCCCGGCGTTCGGTTCATGACGGCAACGCAGTAGACGTCGCGCGTCATCGTTACGACACCATCGGCACAATCCTCGTCGCCGCTCCAACCTACGAAGCTCGCTCCTGGCGGGATCTGCAGACTGAAGGACACAATGGTTCCGGGCGCGTAGGATCGACCGCCAAAGCAGTCGCTGCCGTGAGGAATGGTCGCGATGGTTCCCGGTCCGTGGACGACCGTCGTGAGTGTCATCGCCGCTGGACCGCCGCGCTCGAACGCTCCGATGTCTGGCATCCCGTCGCGACTCCTGCACTCGATGTCCACCGGCGGAGCGCCCTCGCTCCTACCGCTGTTCAACGCCGGGCTCGCCGAACCAGGGCGATAGGAACCCGACTCGAACTGAGGGTCACCCTGTACGTTGCCGTTGACTCCCGCAAAGGTCCCGTCGGTCGTGAGCGTGTGAAACACATCGGACGAGCCGATCTCGCCGGTGATGTCGAAATGCGGTCCGCCTTGTGGTCGGACAGCGATCGTGTTGAGGATGGTCACATCCGAAACCGTGTTCGCTTCCGCGCCATCGCGATCGGCAAGAGCGGTTACGGCCGGATGGAGCCTCGAGACGAGCGTGTTGTTCACGATCCTCACGGTCCGAACGCCATTCCCGCGGCTTCCACCGCGCCCGCCGAGAACGTTGATGGGATTCCCGCTGACCATCACGTTATTGACGATCTCCACTCCGGTGACCGAATTGCCGATGGCTCGCACTGTGGAGCCATTCGAGAGTCCACCGATGACATCGATCGAACCGAATTCGCCGATGATCGTGTTGCGTGCGATGAGCGTGTCATTCATCTGGTTGTCGACGATCGGGGCGACGTCGCTGAGGCTTCCGATGAGGAGCGGAACGGTCCCGCCGTCGATGCGGTTTCCGACGATCCGGGTTCGTTCGATCCGGCTGCGCGCAGCCATGATCCCGTTCGCAACCTCCAAGGGGAACTGCGTCCCGTAAATGTGATTGTCCGCAATGACGAGGTCGCGCAGCACCCCTTCGGTCCCGGTTGGACCGGCGATGACACCCCCATCGGCGTAGTTGCGGATCACGTTTCGTATGACCGTGATCCGCTCGAGGACTGCGCCTGTCGAGCCTCTGCCGTCCCAGATGCGCACAGCGGACGGGAGGTCGCCAGGGATGCTGCCATCGAATGCGTTCTCATCGATCAGGATGTCGCGAACCGCACGTGGAGCGAATGGAGGGTATGGCCAGGAGCCGGCGCGAACCTCGATGGCGGTGCCGGACACGCCGGTGAATCGCAGACGGGAGATCCGGCAGGACGACGCCAGAACGAACATGACTGCCCTGCTGCCGGGCGGCGTCGAGATCGCGGTTCCGTCGAGCGTCACCGCAGCCTGTCCGGCCGAGGTGAGATTTCCCTGCACGCTGACGCCGTCGCCGCGAATCAGCAGAGGCTGGCGAATCGGAATCGTCTGGCCGTCGAGGGCGCGGGAGAAACGGATGACGTGCGGTCCCGGCGTGCCCACCGCCGCCTCGAGTGCCTCCCGGATCGAGATGCCGTCACTTCCCGGGCGCGCCATGAGCGCGGCGATCGACGAAACGTCGCCATCGACGACGTCCGACGCCGCCGTGACCTGGATCTCGGCAGCGTGCAGCGCGAACACACCGATGCAGCTGAGAAAGCCTACGACGATTGCGCGGCGTCTCATGAAGGGCATGCTAGCCGAGATCGTGAGGAGGTCGCTCGCGTGAAATGGTCGCAGAGGGGATGCGAAATGCGCCGGCCAGGCCTGGCCAACCTCGGCCGGTCGGCCCTACTCGTAGTGCGTCCACATCCGCAGGACCTTGACGATCCGTTCGCGCCGCAGGACCTGGTAGACGAGGCGGTGCTGAATGTTGATCCTGCGCGAGTACGCGCCGGCGAGATCACCGACGAGCTTTTCGAATGGAGGAGGCGACTGAAAGGGATCGTTGCCGAGGATCTGGAGCAGGGCTTCTGCTTTGGGTTTCAGCCCCGAGCGACGCAGCTTCTTCGCGTCCTTTGCGGCCTGGGGCGTAAAGACGAGCCGCCAGGCCTTCACCAGTCGAGCGACTCCAGGCATTCCTGCACGGGCGTCTTCATCCCTTTCCTGATCGAGTCACGCATTCCGGGGATCGACAGCAGGTGCAGAGTCTCCTGTATCGCCTGCCAGTCATCCATCGACACGAGCACCGCGTCGGCTCGCTTCCCGGTAATCTGAACGGGCTCACTCGTGACGGCCGTCTCGTCGATCAGCTTGTAGAGCCTGGAGCGGGCTTCGCTGGCGGTAATGGTCTTCATGTCTGCGCCTAGCGTACGCAATTCCGTACGCATGGTCAAGCCGAGCGAAAAGGATGGATGCACGCCGGCAGGTCGCGCTTCCCTGTTGGCTGATCGAGCTAAGTGGCGGCGGTTGAGGCGCTCGAGGAAGTGGCTGCGAGTACCGGACGAAGTTCGAACCGCTGCGCTCGCTTCAGCGCTCTTCCCGGCCGCGCCTTAACGATGCTGGACCCGCAGTGATGATTGGAGAAGTCTCCCGGCTCGGGTAACGTTGACGGCGTGGCACGCCGCGCGACTTCGCTCAACAAGGCTCAGGTCCGGTTCATCGTCCGATTCGCGGGACTGCTCGTCCTTTTCTACGTGATCACCACGCCGAAGGTCGTCGATCGCGCAGTCGTCGCGCCCTTCACGCGAGCGATCACCGCCGTGTCGACGGCGGCACTTCAGGTCATCGGACAGGACGTGTCTCGCGACGGCACGATCATCCGCGGCAACGGCTTCGCCGTCGACATCAAGAACGGCTGCAACGGGATCGAGGCTCTCGTCTTCCTCTGTGCCGCGATGTTCGCCTTCGCCGCGCCGCTGCGCTCGCGGCTCGTCGGCATCGTCGTCGGGGCTCTCGCCGTCGAGGCGCTGAACGTGGTGCGGATCGCCAGCCTGTTCCTCCTCGGCCGCTATCGCCCTGATCTCTTCGAGACGTTCCACCTCGCGGTCTGGCAGAGCGTGATCTTCGGGGCCGCCGTCCTGATCTTCGCGTTCTGGACGACGCGCGTCCGGCCGATCGATGCTGCCGCGACTCGTTAGGCTCATCCTCGGCGTCACACTCGGCCTGGCGCTATGGACGGTGACCGCATCGCCGTACAACGGCCTGGTCGCGAGCGGCACCGAGACCCTCCTCCGACTCGACATCCGGTTCGCGGATGCGGACGTCAGCGCAGGGAAGGTGCGCATGACCATTCTCTCGCCGAGCGGAGCGTTCCCGACCACGATCCTGCCGGTGGCGCAGCTCACCTACAACGCCATCCTGCTCGTCGGACTGTTCGCGTCGAATGACCGCCCGTGGCGCCGCAGGAACGTGCTGACGTTTCTCGTCTCGCTGCTCCTCATCGCCGCCCTTCACCCGCTGGGAGCCGTGGTCACCGCTGAGTCGACTTATGCGACTCAACTCAACGCGTGGAGTGAGGAGCACTACAGGCACATGGCCGCCGGCGCGTGGCGTGTCGCGGAGATGTTCTACCGTCTCGTCGGCATGTTCGGCGCCGTCTTCGTCTGCTGGTGGCTCGCATCGCAGGTGCAGCTCGGCACTACCGCCGCCGGACGAACGAAGCGATCACAGAGAGCGCGCTGAAACGCGGCGGCCTGCTGACACCACTTGCGACCGGGGAACCGCTCGTCACTTGCGCAGCTGCCGGTCGAAGAACTCGATGACCATGCCGGAGGCCGCCGCGAACTCAGGTCCGCCGTGTCCCGCACCGGCGAGAAACACGAGCGTCGCGTCGACGCCCGTAGCGCGCAGGGCGTCGTAAAGCTCCTGGCTCTGCCCCGGAGGGACCGTGCAGTCGTTCGTGCCGTGCATGAGAAGCGTGGGGGCGTCGTCCGCCGTCACGTAGGTCACCGGACTCGCTGCCGCAGCGCGGTCGGGACACGACGGGATCGCGCATCCAAGGAGCTGCCCCTCGGGCGAAGTCGCCGCGTCGTGATTGATCCCGCTGCACGGCAGCGACTGCGGCCCCATGGTGTTGAGGTTCGACGGCCCGTACCAGTCGGCCACCGCCTGGACTCGGCTCGACACCCCCGGCCATCCTCCGCTGGCGTTCCAAGCTTCGACGTCGCCGGTCGAGCCGAGGAGCGCGACGAGATGGCCGCCCGCGGAGGAGCCCCAGACGCCGATCCGGTCGGGGTCGATTCCGAGCGAGGCTGCGTTGGCGCGGAGGTAGCGGATTGCGCACTTCGCGTCTTCGATCTGCGCAGGGAACTTCGCGGCTCCGCTCAGCCGGTAGTTGATCGTCGCACCGACGTAACCGCGGCGCACCAGCGGCGTGAGCTGCCCGATGCCGCCCGCCTTGTCTCCGGACGACCACCCTCCGCCGTGTACGAAGACCACCACCGGAACCCGCACACCTGTCAGTCCGCGCGGCCGAAGCAGATCGAGCTTGAGCGCCGTTGCGCCGACGACGCCGTAGGTGATGTCGCGCTGCACCTCGACGTCGTAGGTCGGCCCCGACGGTCGGATGGCGCGCGACCGCTGCGCCTGCAGCGGCAGGGCGGAGGCGAACAGCAGGACGAGCGCAAGCGGACGCAGTGTCACGATCACTTGGACGTTCTCATTCTACGGTTCGTTGACAGGTCCAGCTTTGCAGGGCCTCGGCCAGGGTCGAAGTTCGAACCGCGGCGTTCGCTCTGTACTACTAACCACCACAATCTTTGCACCGCGCGAAGATTCCTTCCGCAACCGCGCGTTCGCGCTCGGCTCCCCGAGGAACCCCGAGGAACCCCGAGGAACTCAGGGACCGAGGGACTTTGGTTGCGGCGCAGCCGCGCTGTGAACTATTCGCCATTCTCGGCAGCAAGTCGCAGGCGCAGAAACTGAACATCGGCTGCGTCGCTCGGCCGCACGGTCTGCTTCGTCTCGATCAGGAGCTCCTTGCGAATCAGGGGGATCTCTACTCCCTCGACGACTCTGATCTCGATGCCGCCGCGGGACGCACGCGAGTAGTCGACACCGCATGCATTCTTCAGAAGATCGACCACGATTTCGTCCGCGATCCTCACGACCTGGTATTTCTCGACTTCGTCGTCCGCTATCAACGCGATCGCGTTGTCGGGCAACACCGCCATGGCTCGCTTCAGTCGCTGGATGTTCTCCGGGGACGCATCGACCAGAAGATCGATGTCTTTTGTGGCGCGGACGAATCCGTGCAGGATCACCGCGAACCCGCCGATGAGCACGTACTTCACGCCCTCGGCGTTCAGCGCTTGGCAGAGCGTGAGGAGGTCTTCGAGCTCAGGTGCGCGTGAGTAGTCGCGATCGTCCTGACCATCCACTCGTCGGCCTCCTCGTGGCGTTCGAACCGATAGACGCCGCGGGGAATCAGGGCGCTTCCGCGCAAACGATTCATCGTTCGCTGCATGACTGCTGCGTCACGAATGACGTCTTCGCCCTCGGGTCGCTTCGATATGCGGCGCACTGCAGCGATGCTAGCACGCACGAGGAAGTGGCTGGGAGTACTGGACGAGGTTCGAACCACCGCTCGCTTTAGTTGATTGGGTTTCAGCGCGTCCAGTTCTCGACAGTCAGGTCTGACACCCGACGAAACTCGCGCTCGTTGTTGGTGACGAGCGTCAGCTTGCGAGCGACGGCCTGCGCCGCAATGAGGGCGTCGAGCGGCCCGATGGGGGTGCCCGCACGCTCCAGTCTGCTGCGGATGCGTGCGTAGGTCGAGGCGTCCTCCGACGAGAACTCAACGACGGTGAGCGGCTTCAGGAAGTTCTCCACCAGGCGCAGGGTCTTGACAGGCGAAGAGCTCTTGGCGGCGCCGGTACGCAGTTCTGCTTCAGTGATGACGCTGACGGCAACATCTTCTCGCGATTGCATAAGGAGGTGCTCAATCACGCGCTCTCGCTGCTTCAGAGCGTAGATGCAGGAGTCCGTATCGAGCAGGAACTTCATGCGATCTCCGCGCCCTAGAGCTTGCGTCGCTTATCGATGACTCCCTGCGTCGGTCGATCGAAGTCATCCGGCACACCGCTGAACGACTCGACATAACCCTCGGGCCAATCGCGCGAGGGTTCGAGGATGACGGAGCTCCCTTCACGGTGCACCAGGACCGTGTCGGTATCGAATCGAAACTCCTTCGGGAGGCGGACAGCCTGACTTCTACCCGTGGTGAAGACACGTGCAGTCACCCGTTTCGAAGATGTCTTAGCCATGATAGCTATCAACGATATGTACCGCTGGACCTTCCGTCAAGTGGTCGCCTCGCCGGGGAGTCGGCTGCCGTCAGCAGATCGAGGACTACGGTGCGGGCACCGATCACGAAAGCATGGCTGCTTCACCAGGGATACGTCTTCGCGCTTCGGTGGCGCGCCTTGAACACGAGAAGCCGCTCGGCAGACGAACAGGCGGCCGCAGATCGAGCGTCCTCGCTGGCTTCTTGCGCTAAGTCGCGCCGGATGAGGCGCTAGTGGAAGGTGGCTGGGAGTACTGGACGAAGTTCGAACCGCGTACTCGCTTCCTGACCTCACCCGAAGACCAGCCGCGGGGTCACGCGCCGTCGTACGGATCTTTCCGACCTGCCGGGCTGATGGCTGTGTCCCACCGTGAGACGGCTCGGGTCGCTCCGGCAGGCGCTACACGTTCGGCAGGATCGTGCAAAACATTGGAAGGATCGTCCAATGGCTGGACCACCCTCAGGCGTTATCTCTGGTGTTGGAGAAACGGAGAGGGCGATCTGTGAATGAGAACGAACAACCAGACTCGAACAGTCGGAGCATGACGAGCGTCAGTCGACGCGACTTCGTGGCCAATGCTGCCCTGATCGGCGCGGGATTGGCGGTGGCGCCGCTGCTCGGGTGCGAGAACGGGCGTCCCGCACGAGAGAGCAGCAGCCCGACGAACGCGGCAGGAGCCAACCCCATGGAAACACGGCCCGTCGGAACACGAAACCTCGGCCTATTGGAAGTCTCGGCGCTGGGGCACGGATGCATGAGCATCAGCGCCAACTACGGTCCGCCCGCCGACAGAAACCAGGGGATCAACGTCATTCGTGCCGCGCACGACAAGGGCGTGACGTTCTTCGACACGGCAGAGGTCTACGGCCCCTACACGAATGAAGATCTCGTCGGAGAAGCACTCGCGCCGATCCGCGACAAAGTCCGCATCGCAACGAAGTTCGGGTTCAACCTCGAAGCCGGTGGACTCAACAGCCGGCCGGAGCACATCAGACGGGTCGTCGAGGGATCGTTGAAGCGCCTGAGAACCGACCGCATCGACCTTTACTATCAGCACCGCGTCGATCCGAACGTACCGATTGAAGACGTGGCCGGCGCGGTGAAGGAACTCATCGCCGAAGGCAAAGTCCTGCACTTCGGCCTATCCGAGGCGAGCGCCGCAACGATCCGCCGCGCACACGCCGTACACCCGGTGACCGCGGTGCAGACCGAGTACTCGGTCATGGAGCGCGACGTCGAGAAGAACGGCGTCCTTGCCGCCTGCGAAGAACTCGGAATCGGCTTTGTCCCGTGGGGACCGGTTGGAATGGGCTATTTGACCGGAAAGATCGATGCGCGCACGAAGCTCGATCCGAAAACGGATCTTCGCTCTGGCTTCGATCGCTTCTCTCCTGACAATATCGCGGCGAACATGCCGTTCGTTGAGCTGCTCGAGCACGTTGCGGAAAGGAAGAACGCAACTCCTGCTCAGATCGCGCTGGCGTGGCTGCTGGCGCAGAAGCCGTTCATTGTCCCGATCCCGGGTACACGCAATATCGACCATCTCACCGAGAACCTCGGCGCGGTGCACGTCGAGCTGACTCTCGCTGACCTGCGCGAAATCGAAACGGCGTCGGCTGCGATCAAGGTGCACGGCGGGCGGATGAACGCAGAACAGATGAAGGTCGTAGACAAGTGAGTGAAGGCATGAAGAGCGACAAGAAGGTTTGGGTCATCACTGGTGCCGGTCGTGGCCTGGGCGCCGATATCGCTCGGACGTTGCTCGTCGCCGGACACGCGGTGGTGGCAACGGCCCGCGACGCCGATCGCATCGCCGCGACACTCGGCCACTCGGGCAACCTGCTGCCCGTCAAGCTGGACGTCACCAGCAGCGCCGATGCGGAGGCGGCGGTACGCGCTGCCGTGACCCGCTTCGGGCGCATCGACGTGCTGGTCAACAATGCCGCGAGCTTCTACGCCGGCTACTTCGAGGAGCTTACGCCGGAGCAGGTCGACCGCCAGTTGTCGGTTAGCCTCATCGGCCCGATGAACGTCACCCGCGCAGTCCTGCCGGTGATGCGTAAGCAGCACTCGGGACACATCATCTCGATTTCCTCGTCGGCGGGTCTTGCCGCGGGCTTCGACTTCGTGTCCGCGTATGCGGCGTCGAAGTTTGGTCTCGAAGGCTGGATGGAGTCATTGCAGGCCGAGGTCGCGCCGTTCGGCATCACCACGACGATCGTCAATCCGGGATTCTTCCTCACGGAGTTGCTGACGGCGCAATCGACGAACTACGCCGAACCGTCCGTGGCCGACTACGACGAACGCAGAGGGCCTCTCCTCGAATACTGGAAGAGTCAGAACGGCAGACAATCGGGTGATCCCGCGAAGCTCGCGCGAGCAATTCTTACAATTGCCAGCCAGGAGCCGCCGCCGCGCCGGTTCATCGCGGGTGCCGACGCCATCGCCACGACCGAACAGAAGATCGCTGACCTGCAGGCGCAGATCGCCGCGTATCGTGAGCTGTCGGCCTCGCTGGATTTCGATCGGGAGCCAGCGAAGTTGGCAAAGTAGAAACGGCCATGCGTTTGAGGCAGAACTCCGACATCGCAACGCTGGCAAAGTTGATCGCCGCGCTTGCTCCGTTCGAGGGGACGTTCGAGCTCCGTGTCCCCGGCCTGCGCGTCGCGAGGGTGTCGCACCCGAATCCTGAGCCGGTTCATTACGTGCAGCGATCGACGCTATGCATCGTCGGGCAGGGCGCGAAAATCGTGATGATCGGCGGCGACACCTACGAGTATGAAGCCGGACAGATGGCGGTCTACTCGATCGACGTCCCAATGGCTGGTCGCGTGACCCGAGGAAGCATCTCCGCCCCCTACCTTTTGCTGATGCTCGATCTCGACGCGGAGAAGATCGCAGAGCTGGCCACGAGAGTGTTCCCGCACGGCGTGCCGCAACCGCGAGACACGCGTTCGTTGTATGTCGGTGAGGCGGACGCGCACGTCATCGACGCGTCCGCAAGACTCCTGGAGCTGACGGCGCAGCCCGCCGATGCCGAGCTTCTCGCGCCACTCGTGCGCGACGAGATTTTGATCCGGCTCCTTCGCAGTCCCCTCGGGAGTCGCGTGGTGCAGATCGGGCACGCCGGATCGAGTGTCCAGCGAATCGCGAGCGCTGTCTCGCGGCTGCGCGCGGATTTCGATCGGACGGTGAACGTCGAAGAGCTTGCGAAGCTGGTGAACATGAGCGCCACCTCGTTTCACCGGCAATTCAAAGCTGTCACGGGCATGAGCCCGCTGCAGTACCAGAAAACGCTCCGGCTTCAGGAAGCACGACGGCTGATGCTGACAACGATGATCGACGCCGGCAGCGCCGGCCGGCGCGTCGGCTACGGGAGCGCGTCTCAATTCAGCCGCGAGTACAAGGGCTTCTTCGGGCGCTCGCCAGGCAAAGACATCGATCGCTTGCGCGAAGTCGGTACGAGTCCGGGAGACGCTCCAAGCTGAAGCTTGCTGCGGCGGGATCAACTTGCGACGCGCCGGGCGCCAGCAGGCCGCGCTGCCAAGACCCACGAGCCGGAGTTCGAGTACCTGTCTCTCTGGACTCGTAAGTCACAGATTCTTCAGGGTCGAAAAAGGTGGCTGGGAGACAGGGAGTCGAACCCCGATTGAGCGGTTCAGAGCCGCTTGTCCTACCATTGAACGATCTCCCAGTACGGCAGGGGCGCGCATGCTACACGGCGAAAAACCCGGCCGTCAAGCACTGCATTCCACGGAACTGCAACTCTTCGCGTGGCACAATCTTCGAGAGGAAACCGGCATGCTCCCCGAGGTCTTCGAGTGCCCGCAATGCCAGCGCCAGTTCGTCTTCGAGCTCGTCGAGTCCTCCGAAGACCGGTCGGTCCACTGCCCGCAGTGCAAGGCCTACCTCGGCGAGAAGGACCTCACCTTCGTCCTCGTCAACGAGATCGAGGAGCTGTCCGAGCGGCTCCGCTTCGAGCGCGACCGCCTCGAGCGCGACCAGGCGTGCTACTCGATGGCTGAATGCGATCCCGAGCTGAAGCTCTACGGCAGCGAGGTCCACAAGGTCGTGAACATCCTCCGGAAGGCGCTGGCGGAGCTGGAGGCGCTGAAGAGCGAGTACGAGTGAAGAGTGAAGAGTGAAGAGTGAAGAGTGAAGAGTGAAGAGTGAAGAGTGAAGAGTGAAGAGTGAAGTATAATATTATGGCTCATTACGATGCGTTGTAATTAGTACTTATTTCACTCTTCACC
>JBAQWH010000191.1:0-4314 GCA_049298815.1 Thermoanaerobaculia bacterium
GTGTCATCCTGAGCCGCCGATGCCCCGGCAGGGGCTGAGGACGGCGAAGGACCCCCCGTATTCGTGTGCCGATGGTGGTCCATCGCCGTCAGCCGGTTCTCCCCGAGGGACTCAGGAACCGAGGGACTGTGGGCGGGGGGTCCTTCGCCGCGCTGCGCCGGCTCAGGATGACACTGAGGCCTCGAACACCCTCGCGAGCCGTGCGACGCCCTCGCTGAGGCGCTCGTCGCTCTCTTTCGCGAAGGTCAGGCGCATCGTGTTGCGGCCGCTGCCGTCGACGAAGAACGGGGCGCCGGGGATGTACGCGACGCCCGCCTTCACCGCGTCGGTCACGCGGGCCGCGGTGTCGACGTCGCCGTCGAGCGTCATGAACGTGAACAGGCCGCCGAGGCCGGAGGTCCACCGCGCGCGGCCGGTGAAATGCCGTTCGAGAGCGGCGATGAGGGTGCCGCGCTTTCCGCGGTAGAACTCGCGGACGCGGTCGATCTGCGGGATGAGCAGCCCCTGCGTGCAGAACTCGTCGACGATCGACTGGTCGAGCATCCCGGAGCAGAGGTCTGCCGACTGTTTCGCGATCTCGAGCTTCTCGAGGATCTGCGGGGCCGCGAGGATCCAGCCGCAGCGCAGGCCGGGTGCAAGCACCTTCGAGAACGAGCCGAGGTAGATCACGCGTCCGTCGTCGTCATGAGCCTTGACCGGGGTCGTGTCGGCATCGTCGACGTAGACGAGCTCGCCGTACGGATCGTCCTCGATCACGAGGAGGTCGAGCTCCTTCGCGATCGCGAGGAGGTCGGCGCGGCGGCCCGGGGTCATCAGGCGACCAGAAGGGTTCTGGAAGTTCGGGATCGTGTAGAGCATCTTCGCGCGGCGCCCGCCGTCGCGAAGGCGCGTCGCCACCTCGCGCAACGACCGCGGCACGACGCCGTCGTCGTCCTGCTCGACCCCCACGACGTCCGCACTCCGTCCGTAGAAGGCTCCCGTGGCGCCGATGTAGGTCGGCAGCTCGACGAGCACCACGTCGCCGGGATCGAGGAACGTGTGGGCGATGAGGTCGAGCGCCTGCTGCGATCCGGTCGTGACCAGCACCTCGTCGGCGCTGCAGCGGATCCGCCGCTGCCGGCAGATCGAAGCGATCGACTCGCAAAGCCGCGGCAGGCCGCGCGTCGGGCCGTACTGCAGCGCGATGTTCTTCCGCTCGCGGATCACCCGCTCCGCGATGCCGGACATCTCGTCCGCCGGGAAGGTGTCGGGGTTCGGCACGCCGCCCGCGAACGAGATGATGTTCGGGTCATTGATGAGCTTCGCGAACGCGCGGATCGCGGACGGGCGGAAGGAGGTGGCGTCACGGGAGAACGGCGGCTGGTACGACATGGGGTGAAAGTATGAGGGAGGAAGTGTGAAGTGTGAAGTGTGAAGTGTGAAGTTAATACGCGACAAGAATGCGTATTAACAATAATGTACGAGATGTACAACTCGACCGCTTCACACTTCACACTTCTTACTTCACACTTCTGACTTCCCCCCTCCCCCTCTTGTTACACTGTCCCCCAACATCTCCCTGGAGGGTCCCCCTTTGGAAGTTCATCGCGGCGGTTGGATTGAGATCATCGCCGGAGGCATGTTCTCCGGTAAGTCGGAGGAGTTGATCCGGCGACTTCGCAGAGCAGTGATCGCGCGCCAGCGTGTACAGGTATTCAAGCCGATCATCGACGACCGGTTCGCGACGGACGAGGTGGTCTCGCGCGACGACCGGCGGCTGAAGGCGAATCCGGTGGCGACGAGTGCCGAGATGCTCGCGCGCGTCGAGATCGGGATTCAGGTCGTCGGGATCGACGAGGTGCAGTTCTTCGACGACGGCATCGTCGACGTCTGCATGCAGCTCGCGGATGCAGGCATCCGGGTCGTCGCGGCGGGTCTCGACCAGGACTTCATGCGGAGGCCGTTCGGGCCGATGCCGGCGCTGTTGTCGGTGGCCGAGGAGGTCTCGAAGATGCACGCCGTGTGTGTCCGGTGCCGCGGGGCCGCGCACTACTCACAGCGCGTCGCGGGCGGCGATGCACAGGTCGAAGTCGGCGACTCGTCCTACGAGGCGAGGTGCCGCGCCTGTTTCGAGCCGTACCATCCGGGTGTGCAGGAAGAGCCTGCGGTGCAGCTGACGATCCCGCAGCCGGTCGCCGGGAACGCGTGATCCGGAGCGCGGCGGGTCGCCTGCTCGTCGTCCTGCTCGCGATGCTCGCGGGCGCAGGTTGCCGCCGCGCGGAAGGCGTCGCGCAGGATCCCATCGACCGCGAAGCCGAAGCCGCATTCGTTCAGTACCTCCGCCTCGACACGACGAACCCGCCGGGGAACGAGACGCGCGGAGCGAAGTTCCTCCAGCAGCTGTTCGCAAAAGAGGGGATCGCGGTGCGGCTGGTCGGCAGCGATCCGAACCGGCAGGCGGTGTGCGCGCGCCTCGAGTCGCCCGCGGTCGGCGGCGCGCTCCTTCTTCTCAGCCACATCGACGTCGTTCCGTCCGACCCGGCCGCGTGGACGAAGCCGCCCTTCTCCGGCGACCGGTCGGGCGGCTACATCTGGGGCCGCGGCGCGCTCGACGTGAAGTCGCTGACCATCGCTCATGCGCTCTCGTTGATCGAGTTGAAGCGCAAGGGGACGGCGCTCGGCCGCGACATCGTCTTCCTCGCGGTTCCGGACGAAGAGCTGGGCGGCCTGCGCGGCACGAAGGCGTTGCTCGAGTCGAATCCCGAGCTGTTCGAGGGGGTCGAGTTCGTCCTCAACGAGGGCGGCACTGCCGAGACCGTCGTCGACAAGGTGGTCTTCTGGGGGATCGAGGTCGACCAGAAGATTCCGCTGTGGCTTCGGGTCAGCGCGTCGGGAATCGGGGGACACGGCGCTTCCCCGTCGGAGGGGGGCGGCGCGCCCGCGAAGCTCGTGCGTGCGCTCGCTGGGATCGACCGGATCGAGACGCCGTACCGCCTCGTCCCAACGGTGCGCGACAGCCTCGAAGCGATGCGGCGCGTGCGGCGCGATCCAGGCGCTTCACGGCTGCGTGCGATCACCGAGCCGCTCGACCCGTCCCGCGTCGACGCCGAGCTGACGCCGGGTTATCGCAGCCTCCTGCGCGACACGATCGCGATCACCCGGATCAGCGCCGGCACATCGGTGAACGTCATCCCGCAGGGCGCCACCGCCGACATCGACATCCGGCTCCTTCCCGGAACCGATCCCGCCTCGATGCTGAACACGGTGCGTCAGGCCGCGGGTGAGGGAGCGGAGATCGACGTGCTCCTCATCGGAGCGCCGGCCCCTCCGTCGCCGTCCGATACGGAGCTCTTCTCGGTGCTCGAGCGCTCGATGAAGGCGGCGGAGCCTGGGTCGACGGTTGCACCTCTCGTCGGAAGTGGCACGACCGACAGCCGCTTCTTCCGCGCGCGAGGGATCACCGCCTACGGCGTGGCTCCGTTCAAGGTGAATTACTACGATGCGGACGGCGTGCACGGGAGCGACGAGCGGATCCGCTCGCGCTTCTTCTCGCAGGGCGTGCGCCTCATGAAGACGATCGTCCGGGACTTCTGCGCGGCGAAGTGATGCGAACCGATCGACAGCCTTCTCTCCCCGTCGGGGAAGAAGGGGCCGAGACCATTTCGCTTCGACGGACGGCACCGGCCATGATCCGCCACCACCTGTTTGCGCTGCTCCTCCTCGCCGGCATGGCGGCGATGCTGTTCGCGCCGGCCCTGGCAAAGCAGGAGGTCTTCACCTTTCGCGACCACGTCGACTACTTCCAGCCGCTCCGATGGTTCACCGCCACGGAGCTGCGCGAGGGGCGCCTCCCACTCTGGAACCCCTACAGCGCCGCGGGCGAGCCGTGGATGGCGAATCCGCAGACGGGAGTCTTCTACCCGCCGTCCTGGATCTTCCTCGTGCTGCCGTTCGCCACGGCGTACATGGCGTACCTCCTCTTCCACGTCGTGCTCCTCGGCTGGGGGGCGTACGTCCTCTTCTCCCGCGACGTTTCGAAAGAGGCCGCGATGGTGGGGGCGGCGGCGCTGATGTTCGGCGGTCCGGCGCTATCGATGCTCGACATCTCGAACAACCTGGCGACCTTCGCCTGGATCCCGTGCGTGCTGCTCGCGGCGAGGCTGCAGCGGCCGGTTGCGGGAGGGGTGTGTCTTGCGCTGGCGTTTCTCGCAGGCGAGCCGTTCTTCGCCGCGGTGGCCGCGCTCCTCTTCGCGGTCGTCTCGCGTCGTGTCCTGACGATCGCGATCGCGGCGGTGATGGCGATCGGACTCTCGGCCGTGCAACTCGTCCCGTTCC
>JBAQWH010000192.1:0-8872 GCA_049298815.1 Thermoanaerobaculia bacterium
GGGACGAGGGCATGAATCTCGTCGATGATCAGGGTTTCCACGCCGCGTAGAACGTCGCGGGCGTTGGACGTGAGCATCAGGTAGAGCGACTCGGGGGTGGTGATCAGGATGTCGGCGGGCTCGCGAAGGAAGCGGGCGCGCTCGGCCTGCGGCGTGTCGCCGGTGCGGATCGCGATCGTCGGGATGGTGAATGCCACGCCGCGCGAAGAGGCCAGGTTCGCGATGCCGGCGAGTGGCGATCGGAGGTTGCGCTCGACGTCGACGGCGAGCGCCTTGAGCGGTGAGACATAGATGACGCGACATCGCTGATCCCGCGGAGGAACCGTCGTGAACATCAGCCGGTCGAGGGCCCAGAGGAACGCGGTCAGCGTTTTTCCGCTGCCGGTCGGAGCGAAGATCAGGGTCCAGTTGCCCCCTGCAATTGCAGGCCAGCCGAGCTGCTGCGCGCGCGTCGGCGCGGCGAACGAAGCGGTGAACCATTCGCGCACCGCTGGGTGAAACAGCTCGAGCGCCTGGCGCTCAGTGGGCTTGCGTGGCATTGGTGATGCGCGACACGTTGCTGGACAACAACTCTAACCGCTGCAAGAATAGTGGCCACTTCCCCACGGCAATACAACTCGACGAACGTTAAGGACGGTAGATGCGGCTGAAGGTGCTCGGCGCCTACGGGGCGTCGGATGCAGAACACAATCTGACCGGATACCTGATCGACGACTGGTTTGCGGTCGACGCCGGAACGCTCACGTCGAAACTCACCTTCGCGCAGCAGGCGAAGGTGCATGGCGTGTTCATCACCCATGCGCATGCCGACCACTTCCGCGACCTGCCGCACCTGATCCACAACCGGTTCGCCCAGAACGCGCCGCCCCTCAACATCTTCGCCTCTCGCGAGGTGATGGACATGCTGATGACGCACGTGTTCAACGACATCGTCTGGCCCGATTTCGCGAACATCCCGGACCTCGGGACCCGGACGGTCGTCCAGTACCGGCCGCTCGCGCTCGGCAAGAAGACGACATTCGGCGACATCTCGCTCACCGCGGTTGGGGTGGATCACAAGATCGCGGCGGCCGGCGTGATCGTCGAGCTGAACGGCCAGGCGCTGACCTTCACCGGCGATACCGGCCGCACCTCGGAGATCTGGAAGAGGACCAACAAGATCCAGAACGTCGTCGGCGTCATCACCGAGGCTTCATTCCCCAACGACCAGCAGACGCTCGCCGACGACACGGGCCACCTCTCCCCTGAGTCGTTCGGGGGCGAGCTCAAGAAGATCACGGCCGATGCGCCGGTCTACGCCAGCCACCGCAAGATTCCGTACGAGCGCGACATCGAGTCGCAGATCCGGAACCTGCGCGATCGTCGGGCGCGAGTGCTTCTGGAGAAGAACTACACGCTGTAACAAAGGGACCGAGGCGGAGTGGCAGCGCGCCTCAGTCCTCAGCCCTCTTCCTGTATTCTTCGCGCACGCGCGGCGCCGCCCAGACGGTCGAGTCCGCCGCTGCGTATTCGTACTATGCGTCCCTCGGTCTCCGCGATCATCACTACGTTCAACGAAGTCGATTTCATCGAGGACTGCATCCGCTCGGTCGAATGGGCCGACGAGATCTACCTCATCGACTCGTTCTCGACCGACGGCACGGTCGAGCTGGTGCGTCGGAAGTACCCGCGGGTGAGGATCGAGCAGCGGACCTACCACGGCGCAGCCTCGCAGAAGAACTATGCGATCGACCGGGCGGCGCATGACTGGATCTTCTACATCGACGCCGACGAGCGGGTCACCCCTGCGCTCCGCGACGAGATCCTCGCCACGCTCTCGGGCCGGCTCGACCTCTGGGCCTACTCGGTCGGCCGCCGCAACTTCATGATGGGCGAAGAGGTGAAGTACAGCGGTCTGCAGCGCGACCGCGTGACGCGGCTGTTCCACCGCGGCCACGCGCGCTACCCGAACCGCCGCGTCCACGCAGACCTCCTCGTCGACGGCCAGGCCGGCCATCTCGACCACAAGATGGACCACCACTACATCCGGTCGTTCGACCACATGACCGCGAAGATGACGCGCTACGGGAGCTGGGCCGCGGCGCAGATGTACCTCGACGGGAAGAAGTCCGGGGTGTGGCACCTGATCACCCATCCGGCGGGGAAGTTCGGCCGCGACTACCTGCTGAACCTCGGATTTCTCGACGGCGCGCGCGGCCTCGTCTCGGTCGGCCTGCACGTCTACTACACGTTCTGGAAGTACGCGAAGCTGTGGGAGCTCAACCAGCTTCGCCGGATGGGCAAGCCGGTGCCGCTGCCGTCACTCGACGAAGCCGAGGAGCGCTGGGAGCTCCCGTGGGAGAAGAAGAGCGCGAACGACCGGTAGCGAGTCGTGTCGCATCGCGACGATCGCCCGTTACGTCAGTTCCTCTACCACCACCTTCAGACCGGTCACCTCCCGCACGCGTACCTGCGTCCCTTCCGCGATCTCACGATCCGCACGAGCGTTCCACAGCTCTCCGTGAACGAAGACCGTCCCCTCCGGCGACAGCGCCGTCCTGGTGACGCCGATCTCGCCGACCATCGCCTCGGAACCGGTCGTGACGCGCCTTCTGTGGGCTCGCAGCACGAGCGCCATGAGGAAGACGGCGATCACCCCGAGAGGGACGCTGACGACGATGGCGGTGATCAGGTGGACCCGCATCTCGGGGATCGGCCCGTCGACGAGGAGCAGCGCTCCGAAGATCATGCAGATGACGCCTCCGGCGCCGAGGACTCCATACGAGGTGAACTTCGCCTCGAGGGCGAAGAGGACGAACGCGGCGGCGAGCAGGGCGAAGGCGGCATACCGGGTCGGAAGGAGGTTGAGCGCGAAGACCGCCAGGAGGATCGCGACGAGGCCGACGACGCCCGGGAGGATCGCCCCCGGGTGGTTGAACTCGGCCCAGAGGGCGAGCATGCCGAGGGACATCAGGATGAACGCGACGTTCGGATCCATGATCCAGGAGAGGAGCCGCTGCTTCAGCGACATCTCGTAGCGGACGACCGGAACGCCTGCGAGTGCGAGCGTCGTCTTCGTGCCGTTGAAGCGCCGGATGGTCCGGCCGTCGGCCCAGCGGAGGAGGGATGGCAGGTCCCCCGCAACGACGTCGATGAGCTTCTGTGACAGCGCCTCGTCTTCGGTGAACGACTTCGCTTCGCGCACGGCGCTCTCGGCCGCGGCGACGTTGCGCCCGCGGCGTTGCGCGAGGCTGCGCATGAACGCCGCGGCGTCGTTCTGCATCTTCAATTTCATGATGTCGTCGAGCTTCTCGCCGAGAAGCACCGGATGTGCAGCGCCGGTGTTGGTGCCGGGTGCCATCGCAGCGATGTCGGCCGACTCGAGGATGAAGAAGCCGGCAGAGGCGGCGCGAGACCCGGATGGCGCGACGTAGACGATCACCGGGACCTGCGACTTGATGATCTTCTCGACGATGTGACGCATCGAGGTCTCGAGGCCGCCGGGCGTCCGCAGCTCGATGACCACCGCCTGTGCGCGGGAGGCCGAGGCCTGCATCAGTGCCCGCCCGATGAACTCGTCGCTGATCGGATGGATCATGTCGTCGACGACGACGTGCAGAACGTCGGCGCTTGCGCCGGCAGACGTGAGGATTGCGAGCGCAGCGAGGATCAGGAGTCGCTTCATGGCGGTTCCCCCCGGCGCCTATTGTCGCTCCGAACGTGCATGCGCGTCCGCCAGCGCCCCTTCAGGGCGCATTTGAATCCGTGCGAGTCCCCGGGGGTATCGCTTCGCTCAACCCCCGGATGCCCGCGAGATGGCGACGCGCCCTGGAGGGGCGCCGGCTCGATCTGCCCTCGAGCAGCGTTCGTGCGAGAACCGCTACGCCGGCGCGTAGTCGCGCTCGGGCTCGTAGTTGAAGAACTTGGTGATGTCGTTGCGGAAGACGAGCTTGAAGTCGCCGATCGGGCCGTTGCGCTGCTTGGCGATGATGATCTCGGCGATTCCCTTCTCCTCGGTCTCCTTGTTGTAGACCTCGTCGCGATAGATGAAGAGGACGATGTCGGCGTCCTGCTCGATCGATCCCGACTCGCGAAGGTCGGACAGCTGTGGCCTGTGGTCGCCCGTCCGCTGCTCCGGCCGGCGCGAGAGCTGCGAGAGCGACAGCACCGGGATGTTCAGCTCCTTCGCGAGCGTCTTGAGGCCGCGCGAGATCTGCGAGATCTCCTGCTGGCGCGACTCGACCTTCCCCTTCATCGACATCAGCTGGAGGTAGTCGACCATGACCATGTCGAGGCCGAGCTCCATCTTCAGTCGCCGCGCCTTCGCCCGCATCTCGAGCGGGTCCATGCCCGGGGTGTCGTCGATGTAGATCTTCCCCTTCGACAGCCGGTTCGAAGCCTCGGCGAGGTCGCGCCAGTTCCGGTCGGACAGCATCCCTGAGCGGATCAGCTGGCTCGCGACCCCCGACTCCGACGACAGCATGCGCAGACCGAGCTGCTCCTTCGACATTTCCAGCGAGAAGACGCCGACCGCCTGGAGTCGCGACGCGCCGCTGCGGGGCAGACCGTCTTTGCCGGGGATCGCAATCGCCTCCGCGATGTTCATCATGAACGTCGTCTTCCCCATCGAAGGACGGGCCGCGAGGATGATCAAGTCCTGCGGCTGGAAGCCGGAGGTCATCTCGTTGAACCGGTCGTACCCGGTCGGCAGGCCGGTGATCGGCTTTCCGTTGCTCTGGATCAGCTCGATCGACGTCATGTTCGCCTTCGTGATGCTGGCGAGCGGGACGAACCCTTTCTCGGTCGCCCCTTCCGCGATCTCGTAGAGCGACTTCTCGGCAATGTTGAGGACGTCGTCGGGCTCCCCGGGAATGTCGAGCGCGGCGCGCATCACGCTGCTCCCCATGACGACCAGCCGGCGGAGCGTCGACTTATCCTTCACGATCTTCGCGTAGCGCTCGACGTTCGCGATGTCGGGAATGCCGTCGACGAGCGACGAGATGTAGGCCGGGCCGCCCACCTTGTCGAGCGTACCGAGTTTCGCGAGCTCTTCCTTGAGCGTCAGGAGGTCGACCTCGCGGCTCGAGTTTGCGAGCGAGCGCATCGTCGCGAAGATCGTCCGGTGCGAATCGCGGAAGAAGTCTTCCGTGTCGATGGTCCCGATCACCCGATAGAGAGCGTGGTTGTTGATGAGGATCGAGCCGAGAACCGCGCGTTCGGCATCGGGGTTCTGGGGCAGAGGCCGGTCGAGAGGAACGTCGAGGTGGGAGGCGCTCATGGGACGATGTCGCATTGTACGGACGTCGGCGCGGCCGCCTCCGGCGTCCGCCGCTTTTCAACAGGCTCCCCTCGGCGACACGCACCACTCCGCGACGGCGAAGTCAACTTTTCCACAGGGTGTGGATTTCCGCAGATTGCGCTTGACACGAAAACCAGGTGACAGCGTCCCGGAATGACGCTCCACGCGCGAGCTGTTCGCGAATCGGGGCCGCGGAACCTCGCGCTCCCCACCACGTCCAAGACACGATTCGGAGGACTCATGAAGAAAACCATCATCGCCGGGCTCGCGCTCGCGCTCGCTGCCTCGCTGAGCGCGCAGACCGCCGCTCCGGCCGCGCAGGCGCCGGGCGACAAGGTCGTCGCGACCATCAACGGCGAAGTGATCACCCGCGCGAAGCTCGACTTCCTTTACGACCGGATGGGCGCCCAGATGCGCGCGCAGTACGAGAAGTCCGGCGGCAGGACCGCTTTCCTCGAGAACTACCTGCGCAAACGGCTCGTGATCCAGGAGGCGCTCAAGAGCGGCTTCGAGCAGCGGCCGAACGTGAAGGCCGAGATGGACGCGGCGCGTGAGTCGGCGATGTTCGATCTCTACGTGCGCGACGTGCTGTCGGAGACGATCGTCACCGACGAGGCGATGCGCGTCTTCTACGACCAGAACCGCGAGCAGTTCGCGACCCCCGAGCGCGCGAAAGTGCGTCACATCGTGATCTCCGCGACTGACGCCGGCCCCCGCCCGAAGACGAAGGAGCAGGCCCGTCAGATGATCGCCGTAATCGCTGCCGAGCTCATGCCGTACCGGCCCGAAGTGGGCGCAGCGCCGAACGTGGTCGAAGCGTTCCGCAACCGCTTCGGCGCCGCGGCGCGCCAGTACTCCGAGGACGGAGTCGCGCAGCAGGGCGGCGACCTCGGATGGGTCGAGCGCGAAGGCCTCGACGTCCAGTTCTCCACCGCGGCGTTCAGCCTGCCGGCCGGGACGATGAGCGACGTCGTCGAGAGCGCCTTCGGCTACCACCTCATCTTCACCGAGGAGATGCAGCCGGCGGCCTACGAGCCGTACGAGAAGGCTCGGACCACCGTGCGCGAGCTCGTGATGCGCCAGAAGGCGGCCGAGGTGATGGCGAACCTCAATCGCCTGACCAACGAGCTGCGCCAGACGAGCCGGATCTCGATTCACCCCGAGAACATGCAGTAACCGGCGGCGGTCCCTCGGTCCCTGAGTCCCTGAGTCCCTGAGACCCTGAGTCCCTAAGTCCCTAAGTCCTGGGGACCCAGACGAACCCGAGGGACCGAGGGACCCAGGGACCGAGGGACCCAGAACGAAAAGGCCCTTCTCGTGAGAGAAGGGCCTTTCTTACTCGTGTCCAGAATCGTGCTTATGCGGCCTTGAGCATCCTCACCGCGAGCTTCCACTCGCGGCGTGAGCTGCGCAGGTAGACACGGGCCTCGCGGCGTGTCTTCCGCCACGGCAGCCCCTGCGAGCGCTGGTCGATCGCAGCCTTCCAGAGCGCCCACGACTGCTCGAGGTACGCGCCCGCTGCCGTCACGCGCCTGCGCGCCTCGTCCGCGAGGCCGTTGCTCGCGGTCTGCAGCTTCGTCTTCAGGAGATCGAGCTCCGCGCTCATGCGCGCCTTCTCGATCTGCGGTGCAGGTGTCGTCACCAGGCGCGAGGCCTGACCCGTGAAGACCAGGAAGGTGATGAACCACTTGGCCGGGTCCCACTGGTACCACTGGATTCCGTTGCGGAAGTCGGCAGGGAAGCGGTGGTGGAAGCTGTGGTAGCCCTCGCCAAGCGTCAGCAGCGCGACGAGCCAGTTGTCGCGGGCCGAAACCTCCGCATTGAAGAGCGGCTTGCCGAGCGTGTGAGCCAGCGAGTTCACGAAGAAGGTCGTGTGGTGGATGATCGCGAGGCGGAGGAACCCGCCCCAGAGGAGTCCCGCGATCGGGTCGCCGAACGCCGCGCCGATGAGGGTCGGCAGGCCGAACCCGACGACGATCAGGATCACTTTGTGCCAGCGGTGCTGCCACATCACGACCGGGTTCGCGAGGAGGTCGGGCGAGTTCGCGAACGTGCCGTCACGCTCTTCGTTCTTGTAGAAGATCCAGACGATGTGCGCCCACCAGAATCCGCGTTGGATGTTGTACGGGTCCCAGTCCTTGTCGACGTACTTGTGATGTACGCGATGGCTCGACGACCACCAGAGGATCGAGTTCTGCGCCGCCATCGCACCGAAGATCGCGTAGAAGATCTGAACCGGCCTCGAAGCCTCGTAGCTCTTGTGCGAGAAGAAACGGTGGTAGCCCGCGCAGATCGAGATGCCGACGAGGAGGTACATCCCAAGGGTGAGGAGCGGCATCCAGAGCTGCAGCCCGGCGTACCAGGTGTACAGGGCGGTCCCCACGATGCCGATGACGGGGGTCAGGGTGAGGAAGAGGATGTTGACCCAGTCTTTTTTGGGCGAGTTGATGATGCACCTCCGAAATGTGTGTGTCACATGAACGTGTGACATTGTCCGCGTATTCGCTCGCGGGCGACAACCCTTCCGTGCAAGCAACGAACCGCCCGGAGGGCCGGCGAGGGGGGCGGGTGGAGGCCCGCCCCCGGAGCTACTTCTTCATCATCGGGATGTCGACTCCGCGCTCGCGGGCGACGTCGATGGCCCGGTCGTAGCCGGCGTCGACGTGGCGCATGACCCCGGTTCCCGGATCGCAGGTCAGGACGCGCTGCAGGCGCTCGGCTGCACCCGCGGTCCCGTCCGCCACGATCACCATGCCGGCGTGCATCGAGTAGCCGATTCCGACGCCGCCGCCGTGATGGACCGACACCCAGGTCGCCCCGGAAGCGGTGTTCAGCATGGCATTGAGGATCGGCCAGTCAGCGATCGCGTCCGATCCGTCCTTCATCGCTTCGGTCTCGCGGTTCGGCGAGGCGACCGATCCCGAATCGAGGTGATCGCGGCCGATCACGATCGGGGCCTTCACCTTCCCCTCGGCGACGAGCCGGTTGAAGAGGAGGCCGGCCTTGTGGCGCTCGCCATATCCCAGCCAGCAGATGCGCGCCGGGAGGCCCTGGAACTCGACCCGCTTCTGCGCCATGCGGACCCAGCGGTGGAGCGGCTCGTCGTCGGGGAAGAGCTCGAGGATCGCCTCGTCGGTGACGAAGAGGTCGTCCGGGTCGCCGGAAAGCACGGCCCAGCGGAACGGTCCCTTCCCTTCGCAGAACAGGGGGCGGATGAACAGAGGGACGAAGCCGCCGACGTCGAACGCATTCGTGAGACCGGCGCCGAGCGCCTGGCCGCGGAGGTTGTTGCCGTAGTCGAACGTGATCGCACCGCGTTTCTGCAACTCGATCATCGCGCGCATGTGGCGAACCATCGACTCGTACGACAGGGCGATGTAGCGCTGCGGGTCGGTACGGCGCAGCTCGAGCGCCGCGTCGTAGCTCATCGCCGTCGGAACGTAGCCGGTCAGCTCATCGTGGGCAGAGGTCTGGTCGGTGAGGACGTCGGGGACGATGCCGCGTGCGATCAGCGCCTCGAGCAGCTCGACCGCGTTCGCCACGACGCCGATCGAGACGGCCTCGCCCCGGTCGCGTGCTTCGAGGGCGCGGGCG
>JBAQWH010000193.1:0-5130 GCA_049298815.1 Thermoanaerobaculia bacterium
GCGCGGATCTCGTCGCGGACCTCCGCGAGCGGCGGAACCGGGAGGCCGCGCTCGCGTCGCTGCCGCGTCCACGGTCCGTTGTAGTACGCCTCGATCTCCTCGGGGTTGACGACGACCTGCGGCGCGAGGTGCTCCTGCACGTAGGCTTCGACCTGAAGCTGCCGGCGGACGAGCGCCCGGACTTCGTCGAGGGTCAGTTCGGCCCTGGAGACCGCGGAGTGGAACTCCTCCTCGCTCGCGAACCGCCGCTCGATCTCTTCGAGCCGCGCTTCGATCGTGTCGGCCGGAATGTCCTGCGCGCCGTAACGCTCGAGGTCGGTGAACCGCAGGACCTGGGCGATCAGCGCGTCGAGGACCGCACGCCGGTGTTCGTCCTCGGTCGCTGCCGTGCGGGGGAAAAAGCGGATCTCGACCATCTGCGAGATCTCGCTGACGGTCAGGACCTGCCGCTCGACCAGCGCCGCGATGCGATCGATCGTCACCGCCTCGGCCGGCGCGGCAACGAGGGCTGCAATCAGGAGAAGGAAGAGTCTGCGAATCATGGGCGTTCCGAAATTGTCCGTCGCCGTCCTCCCGCATGGCCTTCGAAAGGGGCGCTGGGGACCGGCCGCCAACATCTTGACACGTTACCGCGCTGTTTTTAGAGTGGATTAGCACTCTCGGCGTTCGACTGCTAAAGTGTAAACCGGATGCTACAACTCGACCGACACGATGAGCTCGATCTCCGCGCCCGCGAGGTGCTGCGCGAGATCATCCTGCAGCACATTGCCGGCGGCGAGGCGATCAGCTCCCGCTCGCTCGCGAAGTCCGGCCGGTTCAACCTCTCTCCGGCGAGTCTGCGCAACGTGATGGCGGACCTCGAAGACCTCGGTTACCTGCAACAGCCGCACACGTCTGCCGGACGCGTGCCGACGGACCGGGGCTACAGGTTCTTCATCAACCACCTGATGCAGTCCCGGGACCTGACGCCGAAGGAGCGGGACACGATCGACGACGGAGTGCGGCACGCGAACGAGATCGACGAGGTGCTGCATCTCGCCTCCCAGCTCCTGTCGAGCCTGAGCGACCAGGTGGGCGTCGTCTTCATGCCGACGCTGCGGCAGTTCGCGATCCGGTCGATGGACTTCATCATGGTCGGCGAGCACCGGATCATGTGCGTCATCGTCGGCGTGAACGGGATGGTGGTGAACCGGCTGATCGAGACGCGCTACGTGTTCACGCGCGACGAGCTGAGCAAGATCAGCCGCTACATCACCGGCGAGTTCCATGGACTTTCTCTCGACGCCGTGCGACGGCGCCTCATCCGGATGACCGAGGAGGAGCGGGCCCAGCACGACGAAATGCTGCAGAAGACCATCTCGCTCGGGATCGAGGCAGTCAACGACGTGACCCCGGTCGGCCACGAGCTCTGGGTCGAGGGGGCATCGTCGATCCTCAACAAGCCGGAGTTCTCCGACGCGATTTCCCTCCGGCGGACGTTGCTTGCGCTGCAGGAAAAGGAGAAGCTGGTCGAGTTACTGGAGACGTGTCTCCGGGAAGACGGCCTTCAGATCCTCGTCGGATCCGAGAACGACTTCACGCAAGTGCACAACTTCAGTGTCGTAGCGCGACGCTATGGCTCGAACGACTCGCCACTCGGAATGGTCGGCATCATCGGTCCGACGCGCATGGAGTACGCGCGCATGGCACCGCTGGTCGAGTATCTGAGTCGCGCGCTGAGCCGCAAGATCCAGGAACAGGAGTATCGAAGCTGATGGACGAGAAGACCCCACGAGATCCCGATGCGCCCGACGACGATACCTACGTGATCGAAGACAGCGGCGCTTCGGTGGAGGACATCGAGCGCGAGATGCATGAGGCGGCCGAGGAGGCCGTCGCCGGTAAGCCCGGTGCCACGGACCCGGATGCAATCGCGGCCGCCCAGCAGGAGGCCCAGGAACTGCGCGACCGCTACGTGCGCGTTCTCGCGGACTTCGACAACTTCCGCAAGCGCTCCGAGCGGGAGAAGCAGGATTTCTTCAAGTACGCTCTGGGCGGGATCATGAAGGATCTCCTCCCGGTCATCGACAACTTCGACCGCGCGCTCGAGCACGCGGAGGAGGGCGACGACTTCCACAAGGGCGTCCTGATGATCTACAAGCAGCTCTTCGACACGCTCCAGAAGAACGGCCTCAAGCCGGTCGACGAAGCCGGGATCCGCTTCGACCCGAACGTCCACGAGGCGGTCGTCCGGGAGGACGATCCGACCGTTCCGTCCCACACCGTGGTGGCCGTGCTGCAGAAGGGCTACTTTCTCCACGACAGGTTGGTCCGACCCGCCATGGTCAAGGTGGCGGTCGGGGGACCCGAGGAACCGCCGTCCGCTTGAGGAAGATCACCCGCCGGCTGGATGACAGGGGCGGGGGTTCAGGTTAGTCAAGGCGCCAAATGCCGAAAATCATCGGAATCGACCTCGGCACGACGAACTCGTGCGTCGCCGTGGTCGACGTCACCACGCCGCAGGTGATCGCGAACCGCGAAGGGAGCCGAACGACTCCGTCGGTGGTCGGGTTCACCGAGGACGGCGACCGCCTCGTCGGTCAGATCGCCAAACGCCAGGCGATCACGAATCCGTTCAATACGGTTTTCGCGATCAAGCGTCTGATCGGCCGGAAGTTCAATTCCGACGAGGTCGGGCAGGCGAAGAACATCCTCCCGTATCAGATCGTCGCCGCGCAGAACGGCGACGTGAAGGTGAAGATCCGCGACCGCGACTACTCTCCCGAGGAGATCGCGTCGTTCGTCCTGATCGAGATCAAGGGGTTCGTCGAGGAGTTCCTCGGCGAAGAGGTCACCGAGGCGATCATCACCGTCCCGGCCTACTTCAACGACTCGCAGCGGCAGGCGACGCGCGACGGCGGCAAGATCGCAGGGCTCGAGGTCCTCCGCATCATCAACGAGCCGACCGCCGCGGCGCTCGCGTACGGCCTCGACCACAAGAAGAACCAGCTCATCGCCGTCTACGACCTCGGCGGCGGCACCTTCGACATCTCGATCCTCAAGCTCGAGGACGGGCTCTTCGAGGTCCTCTCCACCTCCGGCGACACGTACCTCGGAGGGGAGGACTTCGACCGGCGGATCATGGACTGGCTCATGGACCACTTCAAGAAGGAGACCGGCCTGGACCTCAGGGAGGACCGGATGGCTCTCCAGCGGCTCAAGGAAGCGGCCGAGCGCGCGAAGTGCGACCTGTCGATCGAGCAGGAGACGCGGATCACGCTGCCGTTCATCTCGGCCGACTCGAACGGGCCGAAGCACCTCAATGCAGTGCTCACCCGCCGCGAGTTCGAGAAGATGGTGGCCGACCTCGTCCAGCGGACCATCGACCCGGTGAACGACGCGATGTCCGCGGCTGGTGTGACACCTGCCGAGATCGACGAGGTCATTCTCGTCGGCGGGCAGACGCGCATGCCGAAGGTCATCGAGGCGGTGCAGGCGGTCTTCGGAAAGCAGCCGAACCGGAACATCAATCCCGACGAGGTCGTCGCGATCGGCGCGGCGGTGCAGGGCGCGATCCTCCGCGGCGACATCAAGGACATGGTCCTGCTCGACGTCACCCCGCTGTCGCTGGGCGTCGAGACTCACGGCGGCGTCTTCACCAAGCTGATCGACCGCAACTCGACCATCCCGACGAAGAACTCGCTCATCTTCACCACCGTCGCGGACAACCAGAGCAAGGTCACCGTTCACGTCCTTCAGGGCGAGCGCGAGTTCGCGCGCGACAACAAGTCGCTCGGCAAGTTCGACCTCGTCGGCATCCCTCCGTCGCCGCGCGGCGTGCCGCAGATCGAGGTGACCTTCTCGATCGACTCGAACGGCATCGTCAGCGTCACGGCCCGCGACCAGGCCACCGGCCAGTCGACCGGCGTCCAGATCAATCCCGCCGGGGGGCTCACGAAGGACGAGATCGACCGCCTCATCAACGAAGCCTCCGAGCATCAGCGCAGCGACTCCGCACGGCGGGAGTTCCGCATGCTGCAGAACAAGCTCGAGGGGATGATCTACACCAACGAGAAGGTCTTCCGCGAATTCGGCAAGCTCCTCAACGATGGAGACCGCGACCGCGTGCAGCAATCCCTCGCCCGAGCGAAGGAAGCCGTCAACGCCGACGACAAGCAGCGCATCAGCGACGCCATCTACGAGCTCCAGACCGCGGCCCGGGTCCTGACGAGCGTGATGCTCTACAACCCGATGAAATCCTCACTCCCCTCCGAGAAATCCTCCTGAGCATGGCAAGTACTGAAAAGCGCGACTACTACGAGATCCTCGGCGTGGCGCGGGAAGCCTCCGTCGATGACATCAAGAAGGCCTACCGCAAGCTCGCCGTCAAATACCATCCCGACAAGAACCCGGACGACCCGAACGCCGAGGAGAAGTTCAAGGAAGCGGCCGAGGCCTACGGCGTCCTCTCCGACGAGGAGAAGCGCGCGCGCTACGACCGCTACGGACACCAGGGGATGTCCGGCATGGGAGGGTTCGACCCGAACCAGTTCGCCGACTTCGGTGACATCCTCGGCGACCTCTTCGGCTTCGGCGATTTCTTCGGCTCAGGGCGACGTCGCGGAGGGACCCGGGCCGCGCGCGGCAACGACCTCCGCTACGACCTCCGCCTCGACTTCATGGATGCCGTCTTCGGGAAGGAAGTCACGCTCGACATCCCCCGCGTCGCTTCCTGTGCCCCCTGCGGAGGCTCGGGTGCGAAGCCCGGAACGCAGCCGATCACCTGCAGCGGCTGCGGAGGTCGCGGGCAGATCCGCTTCTCGCAGGGCTTCTTCGCCGTGGCCCGCACCTGCCCGCAATGCGGCGGCAGCGGACGGGTGATCAAGGACCCGTGCACCACGTGCAACGGCGCGGGGCGCGTACGCGAGGAGAAGCAGATCTCGGTCAAGGTGCCGGCAGGCGTCGACGACGGATCGCGCCTGCGCGTCGGTGGCGAAGGGGAGGCCGGCTACAGCGGCGGCCCTCCCGGCGACCTCTACGTCTTCATCAGCGCGGGCGAGCATCCCCGGTTCACGCGGCGTGAGTACGACATCCACTCCGAGCAGACCGTGAGCTACACGCAGGCGGCGCTCGGCGCGGAGGTGACGACGC
>JBAQWH010000194.1:0-2046 GCA_049298815.1 Thermoanaerobaculia bacterium
GTCCTGACGGCGACGGAGCTGCAGGTGGCGGGTGACGCGCTGCGCGCGATCCTCCTCATTCCCGGCGCGGTCGCCGCGATGTTCTCCGCATTCGGCCACGCCGGCGGCGTCCAGGAGATCGCCGCACGGTCGACATTCGGCGAAGAGGCGAGGAACCTCCTCCAGTCGAAGCTCAGCGTCTGGCTGAGCAAGAGGGGGGAGGCGGCCGGGTACGTCACCACCACGGTCACCACGCCGTTCGGCACGAGCGCCCCTCCCGTGACCTCGGCAGACGTGCAGAAAGTCTTCACGGCCGCCCTCGCGGTCGGGACCGTGCGCGGTCTCTACCTGACGGTGGCGTTCGCCGGGGTTCCGGATCGCACGAGTCACGAGCTTCTCGCGGTTCTGCACGCGAACATGCAGATCGTCCTCGAGCAGTCGATCCACCGCTCGACGGTGTCGAACCTCCGGACGAAGGTCGCGGAGAAGCTGCTCGAGCCGGACTTCTCCAGGTACCCGCATCTGCGGCGGCACTCGGATGCGGTGTCGCGGCTGGCGGAAGGCTTCGCGCGGTTCCTGTCGCTCGGCCCCGCCGAGGTCGAGACCGCGCGGCTCGCCGCGCTGGTGCACGACGCCGGCATGCGGCTGCTCGACTACGACCGGCTCTATCGAAAGAACCCGATCAGCGAGGAAGAGCTGTCGATGTTGCGGGAGCACGTCTCCGTCGGCGCTGCGGTCATCGAGCCGTTGCTCGGGCCCGAGATCGCGCGGATCGTCCTCTGCCATCACGAGCGGTCCGACGGGCGGGGTTACCCGAACGGCCTGCATTCCGACGAGATCCCGCCGCTGTCGAAGGTCGTTCAGCTGTGTGAGGCGTACGTCGCGATGGTCGACCCGGAGAGCTACCAGGTCACCACGTCGCCGGAGAACGCGCTCTCCGCGATCGCGCGCGGAGCGGGCGAGCAGTTTGACGCCGAGCTCGCCCCGCGGTTCATCGAGTACATCCGGACCCAGCCCGCGGTGTGACCCGCGGCGTTTGAGCTCCTCGGTTCCTCGGGTTCCTCGGTTCCTCGGGTTCCTCGGGTGGAGCCGTGATTCGCCACGGCCTGCGGCTGACGCCCACGAGCTGAAAAGTGGAGAGCAAGATTCGCTGAGCACCCCGAGGAACCCCGAGGAACCCGAGGAACCCGAGGAACCCGAGGAACCCGAGGAACCCCGAGGAACCCCGTCGAACCGCTGGCGAGACGCCACTTCATCCATACTTTCCTCTTATGAACATCACCCGCGACGAAGCGCGTCGCATTGCCGCGCTGGCGCACCTCGAGCTCGACGATCCGGCACTCGACCGGATGGCCGCCGACATGACCGAGATCCTCGGCTACATCGAGCAGTTGCAGGTCGTCGACGCCGGGCGGGCGGACTCCTCCGAGGAGGCCGCGCTGCTTGCGAGTGAGGACGTTCCGCGCGAGAGCGTCGGCCGGGACCTGGTCGCCGCGAATGCCCCCGCGTTTCGCGACGGCTTCTTCGTCGTCCCGCGCGTGGTGGGAGGCGATGAGTGAGTGAGCTGCTCGATCTCCCGTGGCGCGCGGCGCTCGAGCAGGTCTCGGCCCGCGAGTACCTCGCCACCTGCCTCGCCTCGATCCGGGAGCGCGACCCGCAGCTGCACGCGTTCCTCCACGTCGACGAGGCGATCGCCGCCGCGCAAGTCGCGGATGGGGCCACGATTCCGGTCGCGATCAAGGACAACATCGTGACGCGGGAGATGCCGACGACCTGTGCGTCGCGGATTCTCGAAGGATTTCGCAGTCCATCGGATGCGACCGCAGTCGTGCGGCTTCGCGCCGCTGGAGCGGCGATCGTCGGCAAGACGAACCTCGACGAGTTCGCCATGGGCTCGTCGACCGAGCATTCTGCATTCGGCCCGACGCTGAATCCGTGGGACCCGACGCGGGTCCCGGGCGGTTCGTCGGGTGGATCCGCCGCCGCCGTCGCCGCGCGGATGGTTCCGGCGGCCCTCGGCTCCGAGACCGGAGGGTCGGTCCGACAGCCGGCCGCACTCTGCGGGGT
>JBAQWH010000195.1:0-1765 GCA_049298815.1 Thermoanaerobaculia bacterium
GTCGCGCGCCGCGCGAAGCTCGATGTCGCTGCGCGTGAGGATCGTGGCCGAGGCGGGCGTGGAGCGGGCCTCTTCGGGGATCGCGGACGCGGTGACCACGATCTCCACCGATGCGACGGGCGGCCCGGTGACCTGCGCGCGCAGCTCTCCTGCAAACAGAGACACGACGACTAGAAAAGGGATGAACGGACGAATGAAAGACACGGCGACTCCTTCCCTCCGAAAGGTCGAGTGATACGAGGGTCCGCGATGGCCGGTCTCCTGGCTTCCGGGTCGTCCTTCTCACGCACCCTTCCCGCATCGAGCAGTGGGGGTCGAGCTGACCTCAGCGTGAGTCGTCGCCGGTTACAGTGGCGGGGGCCGCGCCGGCATCACACCGGCTTCCCGTACACCACACGGACGTTGGGCTGGAAAAGAACTGCGGCGGATTCTACTGGAGTTCCTCGGTTCCCAGGGGCTGAGTTCCTCGGTTCCTCGGTTCCTCAGTTCTCGGTTCCTCGGGGACGGAGTTCGTCGGTTCCTCGCTCCCTGGTTCCTCGGTTCCTCGGGAACTGACTTCGTCGAGCCGACCGAGGGCGGGCGGGTCCTATTGGTCCTATAGGTCCTATTGGTCCCATTCGTCCTATTGGTCCCGTCCCTCCCCCGGGTTTGCCTGGACCCGACAAATTGACTACTCTCGTCGGGCTGCGGAGCCGCGATGGTCCTCTTCAATTACGCCACCAGAGAAATCACCGCGAAGATCGTCTATTACGGGCCGGGCCTCTGCGGCAAGACGACGAACCTCCAGTTCGTCTACGACTCGCTCCCGTCGAACAACAAGAGCAAGATGCTGTCGCTCGCGACGAAGACGGACCGCACGCTCTTCTTCGACTTCCTCCCCCTCGACCTCGGCAAGATCCGCGGGATGCGGACGAAGCTGCAGCTCTACACCGTCCCCGGCCAGGTCTACTACAACTCGACTCGGCAGCTCGTGCTCAAGGGGGCGGACGGCGTGGTCTTCGTGGCCGACAGCCAGGAGAACGCCGTCGACGCGAACCTCGAGAGCCTCCAGAACCTCGAGGACAACCTCAAGCGCCAGGGGATCCGGATCCGCGAGATGCCGCTGGTGATGCAGTACAACAAGCGCGATCTTCCCGGCGTCCTCTCGATCGCCGACCTCGACCGCCTCGTCAACAAGTACAACGCGCCGTCGTACGCCTCGGTCGCAACGACCGGCCTCGGCGTCGAGGAGACGCTCAAGGCGATCACGCAACACGTCCTCTCGCACCTCGTCCGGAAGTACGGGCTCGAAGGGGCCGAGCCGCTCGGGAGCGAGATCCAGATCCTCAACGTCCCCACGCCGGCCGTGGCCTCCGCCGAGTCGGTCTGGGAGGAGCCGGACGATGAGACCGCGGATCAGGCCCCCATGACCTCGGTCCCGCTGTCGACCGTCGACGAAGAGCCGGAGTTCGAGCTCGAGGTCGATAACGCTCCGGCCGACGAGTCGATCCCGATGGTGCAGACCGAGCTCGTTCGGGAGGCCGCACCGGCACCGACATCCTCCGCGCTCGAGAGCCCGTTCGAGGACATCGACGACTTCTTCGAGACGACGGCCTCGGCACAGCCTCGAACAGCCGCTCCAGCACCGGCTCCGGCCCCCACGACGGTTTACGTCCCGACGACGTCGGTCGAGATCCCGCTCCCCGACGGCATCCTGCAGTCGCTCCCCGACCTCGCGCAGCAACGCACGCCGACCCAGCCGGGGCGGCAGGCGGTTCCCCGCGGC
>JBAQWH010000196.1:0-8156 GCA_049298815.1 Thermoanaerobaculia bacterium
CGCATGGGCTCCGAGGGGCGGCCCAGCGACTGACTCGAGGCCGTGTCGCGTTCAGTTCGCGGCGTTCAGTGCGATCGTTGCAACGACCTCGTTCCCGCATCCGCGGTACTCGAGGCTCGAGAAGCTCAGGCGGTTTGCGATCGCGATTCCCCGACCGTGAGTGTCGAACGCGCGCTGCGGGTCGAAGTTGAGGTATTGCTGGCAGTCGAAGCCCGAGCCCTGGTCGCGGATGACGAAACGGATCTCGGTGTCCGACCGGAGGAACGCGACGGTCGCTTCCTTCGAGGCGTTCTCCGGAAGTCCGAGGCGGCGGTCGACCTCTTCTTTCCACGCGGAAGGGCTGCCGAGCTGCGATTTCTGTTCGTAGGAGATTCCGAGGTTGCCGTGCTCGATCGCGTTGAGGAGCAGCTCGGTGAGACCGACGACGGTCGCGGCGGGGTCGGGGCAGGTATGGGCGAGCAAGGCGCCGAGGCCGTGCGCCTGCTCGAGCGTCCTGAAGCTGAAGACCGCCTGGCGCAGGAGGCGCAGCGTGTCGGCCCCCTTGCGCACCCGCTCCTGAAGCTCACGATAGCGGCAGTAGTCGTCGATCGCCGTCTTGACGACCGAATGGAGCATTTCCACGTCGTACGGCTTGGTGAGGTAGTAGTACGCGCCGGCGCGGATCCCTTCGAGCATCTCGTCGCGCGTGGACAGGCCGCTCTGGATGATCACCGGAAGAGTGCGCAGCCGCTCGTGCGTCTTGATGGCGGCGAGCAGCTCCATCCCGTCCATCCGCGGCATCGAGCGGTCGAGCAGCGCGGCGCAGAAGCGATCGGGATCGCCGGAGAGCATCTCCCACGCCTCCATCCCGTCGTTGGCCGTCTCGACCCCATAGCCGTCGAGCTTCAGGTGATGGACGAGCAGTTGCCGATCGATCGCGAGATCGTCGACGACGAGGACCTGCGGTGCTGGCATGGATGGGTCAATGATAGGGCATGGAGGCGATGGGCGGGAACGTCATCCGAACCTTTCCTCGTTCCTCTGTCGCGCGCGTTCCGCCTCGATCTCCCGGTCGCGCGGCCCGGCGGTCGTCACGAGCGAGTCGATGAGCGTCCGCGCGATGGCGGCCACGTCTTCGACCGCGTGCTCGAACGCTTCCTCATTCGCCTTCGACGGCTTCGTGAATCCCGAGAGCTTCCGGACGAATTGCAGAGAGGCGGCGTGCACCTCTTCATCGGTCGCGGGCGGGTCGAAGTTGAACAGCGTTTTGATGTTCCGGCACATTGGAGGCCTCCGTTCGTTGGGTGTGTCGCAATGGTAGCGGTCAGTCGGCTCCGTGTCCGCCGCGGGAGTTTTGACCGGCCCGAGGTGTTAGGGTTGGCACAGGAGAGTACTCATGTCTCGAATAAATGGTGAAAAGGCTCGCGCGATGATCGCGAAACGCAACAGGAACGCGCAGCGCGTGAAGGACAGGCTCAGGCTTGCCGAGATCCGGCAGAACAACGCCGCGGCCGCCACGACCAAGACCGACGAAGCCGGCAAATAGCGCTGAAGAGTGAAGAGTGAAGGGTGAAGAGCGAAAGCTCTGCCGCCCTTTCACTCTTCACTCTTCACTCTTCGCCTCATCAGCACCGTCGCGTACACGATCACGTTCCAGGCGACGACCGAGAAGGCGGCGACCAGCTCGAGCCGTCGTGGCATGCCGCCCGGATAGACGAGCGGTCCGATGTAGTGCTCGACGAAGCCTCCCGTGTAGCCCGCCTGTCCCGCGGCGCTCCGGAACGCCTGCTCGACCGGCGTCAGGGGGCACGTCCACGACGCGAGGTTGACGATCGACGCCCAGATCACGGCGGGCACGTGGATCCACGCCCAGCGCCGGCTCTGCAGGACCAGCAGTCCGCCGAAGACCGCAAACAGGACGAAACCGAAGTGGGCGAGTAGGACCAGTTCGGCGAAAACTCGGTTCGACATGGCGTGAGGACAAGGATCGCACGGCGCGGCTTCGCAGACCCAGTCCCTCGGTCCCTGAGTCCCTTGGTCCCTCGGGGAGCGGTCCCCCCGAGGGACCGAGGGACCGAGGACCCGAGGGACTGTGCGCGCGGGGGGCGACGCACCGGCCTCTTCCGTTAAACTCGCCGGTCATGAACCGCTTCCTCGCGCTCGCTGCGACGCTCGTTCTCACCGCCTGCGCGACGCACTCGGACGTCCGGGCTCACGTCTTCGAGACCCGCGGGGTCTGGGTCGCGACGGTGGCCAACATCGACTGGCCCTCGCGGCGCGATCTCTCTGCCGAGGAACAGCAGGCGGAGCTCATCCGGATCTTCGACCGTGCAGCGGCGCTCGGTCTGAACTCGGTGTTCCTGCAGGTGCGACCCGCCGCGGATGCGATCTATCCCGCCACGCACTCGCCGTGGAGCGAATACCTCACCGGCACCGCGGGCAAGGCGCCGACCTACGACCCTCTCGCCTTCGCGGTCGAGGAGGCCCATCGGCGCGGGCTCGAGCTGCATGCGTGGTTCAACCCCTTCCGGGCGAAGCACGCCAGCAGCACGTCGCCGCTGCCGGCGTCGCACATCGGGGTCCGGCGCAGCGATGCGGTGAGGCAGTACGGCCGGCAGCTCTGGCTCGACCCAGGCGATGTCGCGGCGCGCAACGAAGTGATCGGGGCGATCGTCGACGTCGTGCAGCGCTATGACGTCGACGGCGTTCACGTCGACGACTACTTCTACCCGTATCCCGAGCGGACCGAGACGGGTGACGCGATCCCGTTCCCGGACGACCCGACCTGGCGCAGCTACCGCGCGTCCGGCGGGCGTCTCGACCGCGGCGACTGGCGCCGCGACAACATCAACCGCTTCGTCCGCTCCATGTACGCGCGGGTGAAGGCCGTGCGGCCGGAGGTGAAGGTCGGCATCAGCCCCTTCGGCATCTGGCGCCCGAACCACCCCGCCCAGATCCGCGGCTTCGACGCGTACTCCGAGATCTACGCCGACTCGCGTCTCTGGCTGCGCCGCGGCTGGGTCGATTACCTCGCGCCGCAGCTCTACTGGCCGATCGACCAGCAGGCGCAGAGCTTCACGACGCTGCTCGACTGGTGGATGGGGCAGGACAGGCGCGACCGCGGGATCGTCGTGGGGATGAGCGTGAGCCGGGTCGCGAGCGGTCGTCCGAACGCCATCACCGCCGACGAGATCGCGCGTCAGATCGAGGCGGCGCGCAAGGCCGGGGCGCGCGGCTTCATCCTCTTCAGCGCCCGCGCCCTCATGGAAGACAGGGGAGGAGTCAACGCCGCGATCACCGACGCTCTCGCGAGGCCGATGCGTCCGGGCGGCGTGACGGCGCGCTAGCGGACCGTCGACGAGGCTTCGACCTCCACCGCGAGCCGGTCCAGGTTCTGCTCGTTCCCGTCGACCGCGATCCCGCTGGCCCTCCGGCACTCTTCCGCGGTGGCGAACGCCTGCCGCCAGCAGACCCGCGTTCCCCCTTCCGCGTCGTCGAGCGTCACGGTCATCTCGAACTGCGGAGTCGACGTGTGCCGGACGACTACGCGCTCCTGCGGCACGACCTCGACGAAGACGCACTCGTTCTCGAAGTCCGCGCCGTTCGGTCCGTGCATCGTGAACCGCCACCGGCCGCCCGGCCTGAACGCGAACTCGTGGAAGGTGTTCGTGAAGCCGTGCGGACCCCACCAGCGCGCGAGCCGCGAGCCGTCGCGGAACGCGTCGAACACGCGGTCGCGCGGGACGGCGAGCACGCGTGACGTGAAGAGCTCTCGATCGGATTCTTCCCGGGTCTGAGGGCGGTCGGTCATGGGGCTCCTTCGGCGCAGAAATATCCCCGCCGTCTCGAGACCGGCCAGGGCGTCGTCATGAGAGATCGGCCGAGTATAGGGCCGCTTCTGCTCCAAGTGGTGCCACGGCGACGCGAATGCGTGTCAGGGGCCGGAGCGTTCCGGGGTGCGCGTCAGCGAGGGAGCCGGTGTCGCGCGCTCGACTCGAGCAGGCGGTGGAGGTCAAGCTCGGTCGACTCGGTGATGTCCGCCTTGAGCACCGTCCGCATCTGTTCCAGCGCGTGCCGATTGTCCTCTTCGGTGTTCGAGGCGATGCAGTCGGCCGGGACGACGACGTTCAGGTCGCGCATGTACGCGTCGTTCGCGCTGAAGAGGATGCAGATGTTTCCCGCGACGCCGGTGAGGATCACCGTCGATGCGCCGAGGTACGTGAGCAGGGTGTCGAGCGTGGTCGCGTAGAAGGCCGAGTGCTTCGGCTTGAGGACGAAGTAGTCGTCGTGCTCGGGATGGAGGATCCGTGCGATCTCCTCGCCGCGCACGCCGTCGTGCAGCACGTGCTCGACCACTTTCCGGAAGTCCGACTGCCACCGGCCGAAGTTGTCGTTCGCGTAGATGGTGGGAATCCCAGCCTGCTTTGCCCGCTGCTTGAGGGCTGCAATCCGCTGCGCCATCGGGACAGCACGGGCGGCGAGCAGCTCCCCCCCTTCGAACTCGAGGTCGTTGATGACGTCGATGAGGAGCAGGACGACCGAGGAGTCCTCGGGGACGTTCCCGTGCAGATCTGCATTGTTCGCCGGCACGCGAGGGGGAGATAGCACGCGGCGCGCCACGCGCTACCCGTGTCAGCGCTGGCTCGGAGGCTGCGCGAGATACGTGGCTTTCGCCGAGAGGTCGGGGGCGATCTCGACGCGCAGCCGATAGAGGTTGCTGCACTCGAGATACGTGTTCGTCCGGGCGTAGCGCTCCTGCCTGCGCGCAAGGAACTGGACGTCGAGCGACGACTCCCTGGACGGGCAGATGGTGACGCTCCGCCGCCCCTTCGGACTGAGGTTGCCGATCCGCACGGTGGCCCCGTTGGAGACGAGGAGGACGTCGGAGAGGACGGTGCCCGAAGCGTTGACGATCTCGACGCGGGCCGGTTTGGAGCAGGATGGCAGCAGCAGCGCGAGCAGGACCAGGACGAGATGGAACGCCCGCGGTCTCGTGCGAGGGTGACGCGGCGGGAAGTCGGGCGTCCTGCGCATCAGGTGCACGCGAGAAGGGTAGCGCATTCGCGCCTACGGCTTCAGCAGCTTGAACTTCGGCTTGGGCTGGAGGTCCGTGTCCGGAGGAACCGAGATGATCGGACCCGTCCAGGTCGCCTCCACTTCCACCCACTTCCCGTCGACCTGCGCGACCAGCGTACCGATCAGGCGCCCGTCGCGCTCCCCTTCAACGCGGAGAGCCAGTGTCGAGTTGATCGTGGGTTGGGCCTCGGGGCCGCTGCTCTGCGCGGCAGCAGCGAACCCGACGCCGAGCAGAATTCCAAGGACGAAAGTCGATAGAGCAACCGCGACGCCTTTACGCATGGCCGATCCTCCCGGACCAGGTACGCGCGAGCGAACGAAAAGTGCCGAGAAGAGTCCGTCACGCGGTCCCTCGCAGGTCCCCCTACAAACAGAATCGCCGCCGGGTCTGCGAGGACCTCGGCGGCGTGTTTGACGGTCGAACGTGCGTTAGGACGGGATCTTGAGCTTCTGGCCGACTTTGATTTTGTCGGGGTCGTTGAGGATGTCGCGGTTCGCTTCGAAGATCTTGTTGTACTTCGACGCAGAGCCGTAGTACTTCTTCGCGATCGCGCTGAGGGTTTCCCCCTTCACGACTTCGTGGATCTGCATCTGCGCGGTGCCCGCGGCTGCGGTCGCAGTTGCAGCGGCAGTGGCTTTCGCCGCGGGAGCCGCGCCGGCAGGCGGCTTTGCGAGCGCGATCTGATTGATCACGTTGTCCGCCTTCACGAGGCCGTTGAACGCCGTCATGATGCCGGTCTTCGTCTCGATGTCGGGCGCTTCGCCGCGGAGCGTCACGACCTTGTCAGCCACCGTCGCCGACACACTGGCGCGCGGAAACTGCCCCGGACCTGCTCCAGGGCGTCGTTCACCGACTCTTCCATCGATTTTCCAAACAGGGCCATCGCATTCTCCTTTTCGTCTGCCGGGTGCCGTTGCGACGAACCCGGCCAACAACGTCCGAGATCGTCGATCGAGACGCTCTGATCGACTCGATCCCGTTCACGGACTTCCCTCGTTCGAACGTCCGAAGGCTCATCACCTGCTACTCGTAACGACTCCCGACATGGGCTTCGACTTCGATCTCGACGAGCATCGCGGGGTCGATGAGCCGTTTGACCTCGACCATCGTCGCGACCGGACGGATCGCCCCGAAGGCCTCGCCGTGCGCGCGCGCGATCGCTTCCCAGGCGTCGATGTCGGTGACGTACATGCGCGTCCGGACGACGTCGGCGAGCGATGCGCCAGCGCGCGCGAGAGCCTCCGCGATCGTCTGCAGCGCCTGGACCGCCTGCGCGTGCGGATCGCCGACGCCGACCAGTCCGTCGGGAGTCATCGCGGTCGTCCCGGCCACCCAGACGTGCGGCCCGATGCGTACCGCACGCGAGTACCCGACGATCGCTTCCCACGGCCCGCCGCTCGAGATGTTGAGTCGCTCGTTGCTCATGCGGGGACGATACACCCGTCGTGACCGGGGGTCAGTCGACGAGAGCACCGGCCTCGGTGAGAACCTCGCGCAGCACCGAGCGGTGGCAGCGGGTCTCGTCGGCGCAGTAGCAGCCGACGGCCAGGGCGGTGTTCTTCGACAACGCCGCGAGAAGCTCGATCACGTGCTTCTTCTCGGGACGCGCGAGCTCCGCGCGGTACTTGCGCGTGAACGCGTTCCACTGCGCGTCGCTCTCGGCCGACTGCGCGCTCTTCACGAGCTCCTCGGAAGGGGCGAGGTCGGGGAGCCAGACGTCGTAGAAGTCGCGCGACGCGAACTCTGATCTCGGGACGCCGCGCGGCGGACGGCGGACGGTGCCGATCCTCAGCCCTTCGCCCTTCGCTCGCGGCTCCCCGAGGCGGACGATGCGAATGCCCATTGTCGACTCCCTTCGGAGCGGAATGATCGGGGGGCGAGGGAGGGGCGTCAAGCCGCGGATCCCCTTGCGTGTCATCGTGAGCAGGAGAACGGCGGTGATCCTCCGTGATCCTCCGTGTCCTCTGTGCCTCTGTGGTGAATCCACGTTCGGTTCACCACGGAGACAAAGAGAACACAGAGGGTGCACAGAGGGCGAGAATGACACCTGCGCGCAAACGGGCTATTGGCAGATACTCGAGTCGGGTGCCTCCGGGATTCCGAGCTTCCACTTGAGAGGACTGGTGCCGGGGTCGATGGTGTCGGCCTCCCAGATCAGGTCGGCGATGCACTGGTGACCGTCCTTGTTCGGCCAGACGCCCATGTTCTCGGTCTTCTGGCTCTGCTGGATCAGCACGCCCATCGTGGCCGGCAGGAGGTACCAGGGGTTGTCGGTGCCGTCGTCGCCTTCGACGAACCAGTTCTCCGAGCAGCCGAAGTTCACGGCATACGGCGAGTCATGCTGATGCACGGCGCCGTTCTGTTCGGGGTGCTCGACCATGGTCCTGAATGACACCTCCATCTTCATGCAATGGTCGCGGAGCTTGTCGTACGTGTTGACGTAGACGAAGCGGCCCCCGCTCGCAAAGGCGAACGGCACGACCGCAGCAGAGATGGTGGAGTTGAGCTTCTGGAAGACCTGATCGATCAACTCGAGAGCGGGTGGGAGCTGCATCCATCGCACGTAGCAGGTCGGGATCGTGTCGATGAGCGGGGGGCAGAGCTCTGAGATCTTTGCGGTGGCTACGAGCGACTTCGGATAGGGATTGGGGTAGCCGAGGATCGCGACGACGAGTTTCGGCCGCCCGGCCATCATCATCCGGTACTGCTGCTGCGTGGTCGTGAGGTTCGAGGTCAGGTTGGACCAGAGCGTCGCGTTCCCGAGAATTGCGGCGGCGCAACCGCTGGCTCCGGCGAAGTCGTGCGACTTGACCTTGTCGAAGCAGGAGCCGACCAGGTCCTTGATCGTCGGGTTCTGCTCGCCGACGTGCAGGGTGATGAGGTCGGGGCGGTAGTTCCACGTCTGCGCGAGCTGGCCGCCGGAGATGAAGGTGGCCGACGTGGTGCCGTCCTTTGCGATGTCGTACTCGTTCCAGGCGCCCCACTTCTTGAGGTGCCGCTCCATGAGCTGGTCGGGATAGCGCTCCGACTCCTGCACCTCCTTGCCGGCCGGGATTGCATCGCCGGCGGCGACGTAGCGGAGCTGACCGTACGCGGAGTC
>JBAQWH010000197.1:0-4328 GCA_049298815.1 Thermoanaerobaculia bacterium
CTCCTGACCGTCTCGCCCGACGGCTCGGCGATCTCCGGGGTCCGCTGGCACGAGAACGTCAACGCTCCGTCCGCCGGAGATGCGTTCCTGGGCCGGCGCGGCGACTGTCCCGCCACGGCCATCGACACGGCGTCGGTGCGCAGCCGGTTCCTCGAGAAAGCGGGGCGTTACCACGTCTACGGGTTGCAGTTCGACCCGCAGGACCGGCTGATGCCCGAGGCCAGCCGTGCGGCGCTCGAAGAGCTCGAGAACAGCCTTTCGCATCCCGCATCACAGCGGTTGCGTATCGTGGCACACGAGTTCGGAGAGCCATCGCCGGACAAGAATTCCGCCCGCGCCTCAGCGCGGCTCGCGTCGCTTCGAGCCGCCCTGTTGTCGCGCGGTGTCGCTGTGGAGCGACTGGACCTCGTGGCCGGCGGACGCGATCCGGAGGGCCGTGAGACCATCACGCTGCCACAGAAATTACTGATCGGGAGCGTCGATCTCCAACGGGTGACTCGCTGAACCCTTTACGCAGATAATCGGGACCATCACTGCCATGAGCGCGACTATGGAGCTAGCTGAGGTGACCGTGCAGGAACAGACCGGATCGGACAAGTACGTCTTCTACTTCGGGGACGGCCAGGCTGAAGGCAACGCGAAGATGAAGAACACCCTCGGCGGCAAGGGCGCCGGCCTCGCCGAGATGACCAACATCGGCGTCCCGGTCCCGCCGGGCTTCACGATCTCCACGGACGTCTGCACGTACTTCTACGCGCACGGCAGGCACTACCCGTTCGAGCTCGCCGCCCAGGTCAGGCACGGCCTCGACCTCGTCGAGAAGTCGGTCGACCGGAAGTTCGGTGATCCGAGCCAGCCGCTCCTCGTCTCGGTCCGCTCGGGCGCCCGCGCGTCGATGCCCGGCATGATGGACACGATCCTCAACCTCGGCCTCAACGACGAGACCGTCCGCGGCCTCGGAGAGTCGTCCGGCGAGCGATTCGCCCTCGACTCCTACCGCCGCTTCATTCAGATGTACTCGGACGTCGTTCTCGGGATCCACCGCGAGCACTTCGAGCGCGAGCTGTTCGCGCTTCGCGACCGGGTCGGGGCGAGCTCCGACGCCGGCATCCCCGCGGAGAGCCTCCGCGAGCTCGTCGCCACCTACAAGAGCATCGTCCGCGAGAAGCTCGGCAAGGACTTTCCGCAGGACGTCGACGAGCAGCTCTGGGGGGCGATCGGCGCAGTCTTCCAGTCCTGGCAGAACCAGCGCGCCATCACCTACCGCCAGCTGAACGGCATCCCCGGCGAATGGGGCACCGCCGTCAACATCCAGTCGATGGTCTTCGGCAACATGGGTGAAGACTGCGCGACCGGCGTCGCTTTCACCCGCAACCCGTCGACCGGCGAGCGGCGCTTCTACGGCGAGTACCTGGCGAACGCCCAGGGCGAGGACGTCGTCGCCGGCATCCGGACACCGCTTCCGATCTCGAAGGCGCAGGTCGTCGGTGACGAGCAGTCCCTCGAAGAGACGATGCCGGAGGCGTATCAGCAGCTGGTCGACGTCTACAAGAAGCTCGAGTCTCATTACCGCGACATGCAGGACATCGAGTTCACGATTCAGAACCGGAAGCTGTACCTGCTGCAGACGCGCACCGGCAAGCGCACCGGATTCGCGGCGGTGAAGATCGCGTGCGACATGGTCGCCGAAGGGATGATCATCCCGCGTGAGGCGGTCGAACGCGTCGAGGCAAACCAGCTCATCCAGCTGCTGGCGCCGATCTTCGACACCACGGAAAAGAACAAAGCCCTGCGCGGCGGACGCCTCCTCGGTCGCGGGCTCCCGGCGGGTCCCGGCGCCGCGACCGGCCGGATCGCGTTCAATGCGGAACACGCCGTCTCGATGGCGAAGGACGGCCCCGTCATCCTCGTCCGGATCGAGACCTCGCCGGAAGACATCTCGGGCATGCACAGCGCCGCCGGCATTCTCACGACGCGCGGCGGACTGACCTCGCACGCGGCAGTCGTCGCCCGTGGCATGGGCCGTCCCTGCATCGTCGGCGCTGGATCGATCAGGGTCGATTACTCCCGCGGCGAGCTGCGTGCTGAAGGGAAGCAGCCGCTCGAGGAAGGTGACTGGATCTCGATCGACGGCACCACCGGCGAGATCATCAGCGAGAAGATCGACACCCGGCCATCCGAGGTCTTCCAGGTCCTGATCGAGGGGACGATGAAGGCCGAGGACTCCGAGACGTTCCGCAACTTCGACAAGCTGCTCATCTGGGCTGACGAGATCCGCACGCTCGGAGTCCGTACGAACGCCGACACGCCGAATGACGCGCGGGTCGCCCGCCTCTTCGGCGCAAAAGGGATCGGCCTCTGCCGGACCGAGCACATGTTCTTCGCCGAAGAGCGGATCCTCCGCGTCCGCGAGATGATCCTCGCGCGCAACGAAGAGGGCCGCCGCGCCGCGCTCGCGGAGCTGCTGCCGTACCAGCGCGCCGACTTCGAAGGGATCTTCCGGGAGCTGGCAGGAATGCCGGTGACCGTCCGCCTGCTCGACCCGCCGCTGCATGAGTTCCTGCCGCAGACCGAAGCGCAGATCTCCAGCGTCGCCCGCGAAATGAACTGGGGATTCATCGAGCTCCGGCAGAAGGTTCAGGCGCTCCACGAGATGAACCCGATGCTGGGTCATCGCGGCTGCCGCCTCGGCATCACGTTTCCCGAGATCTACGAGATGCAGGTGCGTGCGATCTTCGAGGCCGCCTGCGCCGTCAAGAAGCAGGGCATCGACGTCCACCCCGAGGTGATGATTCCGCTGATCGGCACGACCAAGGAGCTCGAGCTCACGATCGAGATGACGCGCCGCGTCGCAACGGAAGTGATGAAAGAGCAGGGCGTCCAGGTCGACTACCTCGCGGGCACGATGATCGAGATCCCGCGCGCGACCCTCATCGCCGAGAAGCTCGGCGGGATCGCCGAGTTCTTCTCGTTCGGCACCAACGACCTGACCCAGATGACGTTCGGCTACTCGCGCGACGACGCCGGGACGTTCCTCCCGGAGTACGTCGACAAGAAGATCCTTCCGAAGGATCCGTTCGAGTCGATCGACCAGGAAGGCGTCGGGCAACTCGTCCGCCGTGGCACCGACGACGGCCGGAAAGCGAACCCGAAGCTGAAGGTCGGCGTCTGCGGAGAGCACGGCGGAGATCCCGACTCGATCCGCTTCTTCCGCTCCTGCGGCCTCAACTACGTCTCATGCTCTCCGTACCGCGTCCCGGTGGCCCGCCTCGCGGCCGCGCAGGCAGAGCTCGAACAGAAAGCGTACGAAGGTTAGTCGTTAGTGGTTAGTCGTTAGTCGTTAGTGGTTAGTCGTTAGTCGTTAGTCGTTAGTGGTTAGTCGTTAGTCGTTGGTGGCTGGTTGAACGAAGGGCGCGCTTCAGGGCGCGCCCTTCTCGTTCTCGGTCGGCCTCCTGAGCTGAGGGAAGCCACCTCAGGCGCGGAACCGCTTCACCGCAGTGTCGAACTCCTGGCCGCTCGCGACGAGCGCCTGCAGGGCACTCGTGAACTCCTGGGCGATGCTGTTGTTCCGGCCGGCGATCGCGAGCGTCGCCTGCGAGGCTCCCGCGATCTCCTCCGAGTGCTTGAGCTGACGCTCGAGGCGGTCGCGAACCAACCGGACGTCGGCGACGATCTGCTCCATCGCGTGCGCGATCCCGACGCTCGCCGCGCTCTGCTCCTCGGTCGACTTCTTCACGCCGACCGCGATGTCGCGGACGCTCTCGGATTCCGACGCGAGCATCCCCATCGCATTGGCCTGCCCCTGCGTGGCGCGTTCGATCTCACGGATGCTGTCGGACATCCGGGAAGTCACCTGATGAAGATGATGGCTCGCCTCCGACTGTTCGTTCAGCGCACGCGTCATCATCTGGGCCATGTCGAACGACTCGGTCGCGCTTTCGGCGATCGATTCGAGCGCCTTCGACGTGTCGCTCGCGAGGAGGACGGTCGTGTCGACGTTCCGCACCCCTTCCTCGATCGCGTGGAGCGCCTCGGTCGCCACCGGCTTGAGGTTCCGTACGATCCCTGCGATCTCCTTCGTCGCGCTCCGGGTGCGCTCCGCGAGCTGACGCACTTCGTCGGCGATGACCGAGAAGCCGAAGTCGTTCGCCCCTGCCTGCGCAGCGATGATCGCCGCGTTCAGCGAGAGGAGGTTGGTGCGGTTGGTGACGTCGTCGATGAAGACGAGGATCTGGTCGATCTGGCCGAGGCTCTTCTGCAGCGACTCGAAGGCGCCGGCGGTCCTGCGCGTCGCATCCTGCGCGTCGCGGATGCCGCTCACCGTCGCG
>JBAQWH010000198.1:0-3827 GCA_049298815.1 Thermoanaerobaculia bacterium
GGTTTCGCTTCGCTCAACCCCCGGCTATTCGCCACCGCGGCTCTGCCGCGTCCGGCGGCTGCGGACTTGGAGGTCCGCCCTCCGGAGCTACCTCATCGGGAACCGGCACGACTCGCGGAGAAGGCAGACGTCGCACTGCTCCTTGCGCCGGTTGCGACTGCAGAGGTCGAGGATGCCGAGGCGGCAGAGGGCGAAGTCGTAGCGGACGGGATCCGCGGGGTCGAACCGGGCGAGCTGGTCGGTGATCGCCCGCGCCGTCTTCCAGTCGGCCGACTTCCGCGAGCTCAGGCCCAGGAACGCGGCGATCCGGTGGATGTGGGTATCGACCGGCATCACGAGCTTCGCAGGGTCGACGAACGTCCAGAGCCCCAGGTCGGGCGACGTCCGCCGCACCATCCAGCGGAGGTAGAGGTTCATCCGCTTGCAGGCGCTTCCGTCGGCGGGCGACGGCAGGAGGTACTGCATGGCGGAGGAGGGCGCAGGTCCACGGAGGGTCGAGACGAATCGTGCGAGCGACGGTGCGATGTCCGCGTCGGCCGGGTCGTACGACGTCCGAAAGAGCTCGCCGAGCGAGCCGTGATCGCGCATCGCCTTTGCGATCGAGGCCAGCAGCGCCACGAGGTCGGGCGCCTTGTGAAACCGGTGCGTGAACCCTCGAAAGCGTCTGGTCGCCTCCCGCCTGTCGAAGCCTCGGAGGTACGCGGACGGCGCCGGCGTCATCTTCCCGAGCACGTCGCCCGCATGCCGGACGATCAGCTCCGCTCGGCCGTACGCGAACGCGGCGGCGACCAGTCCTGCGATCTCCTGGTCGACCGGGTCGGAGTATCGGTGGACGAGCTCGAGCGGATCGGGGCTGATGGTCGAGATGTCGAAGGTGGCGGCGAGCCGATCGAGCTGCTCACCCAGCCGCGCGGCCGCGACCGGAGCCTTTCGCCTCATTCGCCCCAGCGGACGCTCTTCACGTCGCGCCGCTCGACCGCGACGACTTCCCATGGCGAGGTGAGCGCCTGGGTCACCATCATCCCGGGCGCCGGCCCCGTCACCGCCGCATCGACGACGAGCGTCTCCCCTTCGACCGAGACGCCCTTCATCTCGATGCCGTACCCTCCTGTGTTCCGCTCGCCGGCCAGGAGGAAGACCGCAACTTCGGCCTCGAAGTCGATCTCCCGCCGCTCGCCCCGGCCGATGAGGCGATCCCACAACCGCGCGTAGCCTGCTGCGTCCAGCGCGAGGTGTGCTTCGGCACTTGCGGGGGTCACGGCGCTGTAGGAACCTTCTGAAATCGTGCGAAACTTCACCGGTTCCTCCGCGGTCTTACAGCTATTCGCAACCAGTAGACCCAGCAACAGGATGAGGGGCTTCATGCCGTTCGCCAACGCGTCGTCGCGTGCAACTGTTCCGCCGGCTCGCCAGACTGCGTCGGACCATCGAAAAGGGGACCTCATGCGCACGCGATTCCTTCTCGCGCTTTTTCTCCTCTTCTCCGCCACGTCGGTGGCCGCCGCGGTCACCGGCTGGGTCATCACTCCGGACGGGCGGCCGGTCGCCGATGCCACGGTGACCTTGTCGCGCTACGAGTCTCAGCTCGAGCAGCACCAGCGTCTCCTGACCGGCTCGGCCCTCGAGCCCCTCGCTTCCGCGCGCTCCAGTTCGAAAGGCGCGTTCACGATCGAAGCACCGGGCGAGGTGCTCGACCTCAGGGTCACGGCGCCCGGCCACAGCGCGTCGTTTCGGCGCGTGACCGCGGACGATGAGGTCGGGGCGCTGATCCTCCGGAAGGCGCCATCGAGAACCGGGGTCGTCCGTTCTGCGGGAAAGCCGGTGGCCGGCGCCACGGTCGTCTGGATGATCGGAGGGACCGAGTTCATCTCGAAGACCGACGAGGCCGGCCGGTACAGCGCCCCCGACTCCGACTCTTCGGCCTGGCGCGCCGTCATCCACCCTGACTTCGCCATCGACCACCAGGTCATCCGTCGCGCGAAGGTCATTCCGTGGGACGTCTCGCTCGTGCGCGGCTCCGCGGTGAGCGCGCGTGTCGTCGGCTTCGACGGAGCGCCGGTCCCCGGAGCGCGTGTCGTCGTCGACGGATGGCCTTCCGCGACGACCTCCGAGGACGGCACGTTCACGATCCCTCACATCCCGCCATCGTGGCAGACGATGGTCATCTCCGCGTGGGGACTCGCGGGTCTCAGGCATTCCGGCGGAAAGCTGTCTCGCGACATCCCTCTGCGCCGTACGAGCACGCTGAGCGGAACGGTGATCGATGCCAGGACCGGCAAGCCCGTTCCGGGCGCGCTCGTCTTCGCCAGTGGCATGACCGGCGTCGAATCGGTTCAGGCGGACGCGAAAGGACGCTACGTCCTGACAGTGCGCGCCGGTGCGTACCGGAGCTACGCCTCGCATCCGGCGTACTGGTCCCCCGCGGAAGCTCACGACCTGATTCCGGGCAGCACCATCGTGCACAACCCGGGGCTCATGCCTTTCGCGCGGATCAACGGCACCGTCACGGACGAGAAGAAAGAGGCGGTGGTCGGCGCCGCGGTGCACGCCGCGCAGCGTCCAGGCGCGCGTGACGGTCAGCCCCCCATCTCCTCGATCGGAGGCTTTTCGACGGGGCCTGACGGACGCTTTGCGGTCCGTGTTCGCAACGGATCGCAGATCAGCGTGGTCGCCTGGAAGACCGGGCTCCCACGCGGCCGCTCGGAGGAGCTCGAGGTCGCTGCGGGTGAATTGAAGCGCGACGTCTCGATCGTGATCCCCCGCGGCCATCTGGTGACCGGGCGCGTCTCGGATTCCGACCGACGGCCGCTCGCCGGCGTGACCGTCGCCGCAAGCGAAGTGGCGGGCAACAACTCCGCATTCTGGTACGCGGGAGGAATCCGCACGGCGCTCGGAGACGGAGTCGAAACGACGGCCGACGGCACCTTCTCGATGCGGGTGCAGGAAGGCTCGTTCGACCTCGTATTCCGGCGTGCCGGGCTGTCGACCGCGGTGGCTCGCGCCGTCGCCGTCTCCACGCAGACCGAGCCGGTCGAAATGACGATGACCCCGAGCATCGACATCACGGGCCGGGTCGTTCAGAAGGGAACCGCAGTCGCCGGGGCATCGATCAGTGCGAGCCAGGGCGTCGGCCACGTCTCGGCCACGACGGAGCCCGACGGCTCGTTCATCCTCGCCGATCTTCGCAAAGGTCCGACCCGAATCTCGATCTCGTTGCCCGAATCGTTCCTGACCGAATCGCGCACCCTCGACGCGCCGGCCTCGGACGTCCTCATCGAGCTGCCCGAGGGCGGGCGGATCAGCGGCCGCGTCATCGACAAGAAGAGTCGCCAGCCGATCCCGACGTTCAGCGCCGGCATCTCCCTCAGCCAGGGCCTGAGCTCGAGGACCATCGGCCCGCGAAAAACCCGGTCTTCGGAGGATGGCAGCTTCACGCTCGACGGCATCGGCGCCGGACTTGTGAAGGTCCTCGTCACCGCGGTCGGTTTCGCGCCGGCCACGTCTCCCGCACTCACGATGGAGGAAGGGAAGTCGATCGACGGAGTCGAGATCGAGATGGAGCCGGGGGTACGGCTCGCCGGCCGGGTCACCGCGCCCGACGGCTCACCGCTCTTCGGGGCAATGGTCCTCGAGGTGCAGTCGGGCGGACCTGGATCGGTCCCGTCGCGAACGTCACCAACCACGACCGATGCGAGCGGCGAGTACACGTTCAACGGCGTCGCTGCCGGAGAGAAGACGTACGAGTTCATGCATGCCGACTACGTGTCGGTACGGAAGGACGTGAAGCTCGAGGGACGTGAGACCCGGCTCGACGCACAGCTGGAGGA
>JBAQWH010000199.1:0-2005 GCA_049298815.1 Thermoanaerobaculia bacterium
ATCCTGACCCGCGGCTACGGCCGCGCCGACAGCTCCGTGACCGGGCTCGTGACCGCGCTCGACGCCGCTCGCTTCGGCGACGAGCCGGTGCTGATCAAACGGAGCGCTCCCGGCGCCGACGTGATCGTCGGATCGAAACGTTACCGGAATGCAATACAATATCTCAGCAGTCATTCTTGTGATGTATTTTTGTTGGACGACGGGTTCCAGCACCTCCAGATCGCGCGCGACCTCGACGTCGTGATCGATGCCCCATCGGCCTTCTTCCGCGAAGGCCGCGGAGCGCTGGCCCACGCCGATGTCGTCGTCCCGCGGCAGCTGCGACTCACGGTTCCGGACGAGTTGCGCGGGCGCCCCGTCTTCGCGTTCTCCGGCCTTGCCGACAACGAGCAGTTCTTTGCCTCCCTCCGCGAGGCAGGCCTCGATCTGGTCGGGACGCGCGGCTTCGGGGACCACCATCGGTACACCTCCGCCGACCTCGAGCAACTGCGCCGTGAGGCGGGAGTCGCTCCTCTGGTGACGACGGAGAAAGACGCCGTGAAGCTGCCGGACGGCGGCGTCCTCGCGATCGGCGCCGACTTCGTGTTTCCCGAGGAGGCGCTCTCGCGCATCATGGCGGCCGTGCAGCAGAAGGACGGGAAGCGGAAGAAGAAGCGCCGGAAAAAGGGGCGCGTCCTCCAGATCGTCGAGTACGGCGCGTACCGGGTGATCGCGGCGCTGGTCGGGAGGATGTCCGAAGAATCGGCCTACCGGTGGGGGACGCGGTTCGGACGGGCGATGGGAAAGATTCTGCGGCGGCGCGATCGACTCGCGATGCGCAACCTCACGAGCGTCTTCCCCGAGACCGGCGCGAAGGAGCTCCGGGAAACGCTCGACCGCTGCTGGGAGCATTTCGGCCGCGAGGGGCTGCTCTACGTGCGGATGCAGAATCTCACGCTCGAGGAGGTGCTCGAGCGCTGCCCGATCAGCGGGCAGGACATCCTCCGCGACGCGGTGGCACGGGGCAAAGGGACCATGCTCATCACGGCGCACTGGGGAAGTTGGGAGGTCGCGGGGCTGGCGCTGATGGCCGCGGTCCCGAACCTCACGACCGTAGCCCGTACGCTCGACAACGAATATCTCGAGCGTGCTCTCCAGGAGCGCCGCCGAAGGACGGGAGGCGAGACAGTCGATCGTCGGAAGGCGGCACGGGTGCTGGTGCGGGCGCTCGCGCAGAACCGTGTGATCGGAGTCCTTCCTGACCAGGCGGTCCAGCCGCGGGAAGGCATCCTCGTGCCGTTCCTCGGCCGTCCGGCGTGGACTACGCCGGCCCCGGCGAAGATGGCGGCCCGCGCCGGCTCGACGATCGTGTTCGGTTTTTGCATCCCCGACGGTTTCAGGCACCGTTTCGACATCGACGAAGTGATCGTGGTCGACGACCTGCCCGAAAGCGAGAGGGACGCCGTCGCGCTCACCACGCGCATCAACGACGTGATCTCCCGCCGCATCAAGGCTCGTCCCGATCTCTGGCTCTGGATGCACGATCGGTGGAAGGGGACGGGAGAAGGCGAAGCAATGGATGGCCAGTGAGACCGTCGTCATTGGATTGAACTGGGTCGGGGACAACATCCTCGCCCTTCCGACCTACCGGGCGCTCCAGCATCGCTTCCGGACCGAAGGGGGGATCGCGATCGCGGTCCCCGAGAACATCGGCGCGCTCATGGCGTCGACCGGGATCTCCCGGCAGATCATCACCTGGAGCCGGCCGACCCGTGCGCGCGTGGCCGCTCTGCGTGAGGGACGCTTCCGGCGCGCAATCATCCTTCCGAACTCGTTCCGCTCTTCTCTGATCCCGGCGCTCGCCGGCATCCGAGAGCGATGGGGCTACGCGGGCAACTTCCGCTGGCCGCTCCTGACGAACCCGGTCGCGCAGCCGGTGGCGCCGCGTCACCAGCTCGACGACTACGGTGCGCTGCTCGCCGCGATCAGCGCTCCGCGCGTCGTCGGCGAAGTCCCGACGTTGACC
>JBAQWH010000200.1:0-1673 GCA_049298815.1 Thermoanaerobaculia bacterium
TTCACTCTTCACACGTCCGCCCCCGCCCCACCCTCCCCCTTCCGATAAGATCAGGCTCTATGGCCCAGCCCGAACCGAACAAGATCATCTACTCCATGGTTGGCGTGTCCAAGTTCCATGGGAAGAAGCAGGTCCTCAAGGACATCTACCTCTCGTATTTCTACGGCGCCAAGATCGGGGTCATCGGCCTCAACGGCTCCGGCAAGTCGACGCTCCTGCGCATCCTCGCGGGCACCGACAAGGAGCACCTCGGCGAGACCGTCCTCTCCCCCGGCCACACGGTCGGCATGCTCGAGCAGGAGCCGAAGCTCGACGAGACGAAGACGGTGCTCGAGATCGTCCAGCAGGGCGTCCAGCCGATCATCGACCTCCTCCGTGAGTTCGACGAGATCAACGAGTCGTTCGCCGATCCCGACGCCGACATGGACAAGCTCATGGACCGGCAGGCGAAGGTCCAGGACAAGCTCGATGCCGCCGGCGCGTGGGACCTCGACTCGAAGCTCGAGATGGCGATGGACGCGCTCCGCTGCCCGCCGGGCGACACGATCGTCTCCGTGCTCTCGGGCGGTGAGAAGCGCCGGGTCGCCCTCTGCAGGCTTCTCCTCCAGAACCCGGACATCCTCCTGCTCGACGAGCCGACGAACCACCTCGACGCCGAGTCGGTGCAGTGGCTCGAGCAGCACCTCCAGCAGTACGCCGGCACCGTCATCGCGGTGACTCACGACCGCTATTTCCTCGACAACGTCGCCGGCTGGATCCTCGAGCTCGACCGCGGCGAGGGGATTCCATGGAAGGGGAACTACTCCTCCTGGCTCGAGCAGAAGCAGACGCGCCTCAAGAACGAAGAGAAGGCCGAGTCGCAGCGGCAGAAGACGCTGCAGCGCGAGCTCGAGTGGATCCGGATGTCACCGAAGGCGCGCCACGCGAAAGGAAAGGCGCGCATCACCGCGTACGAGAACATGCTCCACGAGCAGACTCCCGAGAAGCTGCAGGAGCTCGAGATCTACATCCCCACGGTCCAGCGTCTCGGCAACGTCGTGGTCGAGTCGAACGAGGTCTCGAAGGCGTACGGCGACAACCTCCTCGTCGAAGGGATGTCGTTCATGCTCCCGCCGGGCGGCATCGTCGGGATCATCGGGCCGAACGGCGCAGGCAAGACGACCCTCTTCCGGATGATCATCGGCCAGGAGTCACCGGACAAAGGAACGATCCGCGTCGGCGAGACCGTGAAGCTCGGCTACGTCGACCAGGACCGCACGCTCGATCCCGAGAAGACGATCTTCGAGGAGATCACCGGCGGCGGCGACATCGTGATGCTCGGCAACCGTGAGATGCAGTCGCGCGCGTACGTCGCACGCTTCAACTTCTCCGGATCGGACCAGCAGAAGAAGGTCGGCAGCCTATCGGGCGGCGAGCGCAATCGCGTCCATCTCGCGAAGATGCTCAAGGAAGGGGCGAACGTGCTCCTGCTCGACGAGCCGACGAACGACCTCGACGTGAACACCATGCGCGCGCTCGAGGAGGCTCTCGACAACTTCGCCGGCTGCGCGATCGTGATCAGCCACGACCGCTGGTTCCTCGACCGCGTCGCGACGCACATCCTCGCGTTCGAAGGCGACAGCCGCGTCTACTGGTTCGACGGCAACTTCAGCGAGTACGAAGAAGACAAGAAG
>JBAQWH010000201.1:0-13853 GCA_049298815.1 Thermoanaerobaculia bacterium
ATCCTGAGCCGGCGGAGCGACGAAGGAGCGCAGCGCGGCGAAGGACCCCCGCAATCGTGTACGGGTCGTGCGTGGACCTGCCGCCTTCAACGCATGTGGGGAGGGGGTCCTTCGCCGCGCTTCGCCGGCTCAGGATGACACTAGCGGTGACTGTGGATCGGAGGTCGTGGCCGGCTCCGCGCGCCTCCCCCACTCCGACGTCGCCAGCCACGACCGGAACGCGGTGTCGTCGAGAGGACGGCTCATGAAGTAGCCCTGCGCCATGTCGCAACCGAAGCGCTCGAGGATCCGCAGAGCCTCGTCGGACTCGACCCCTTCTGCAACGACCTTCAGCCCCATGTTGTGGCCGAGCTCGATCGTCGACCGGACGATGACGAGGTCGTCGGAAGCCTGCTCGCTCAGCTGCAGCACGAAGGACTTGTCGATCTTCAGCTCGTCGACCGGCAGGCGCTTGAGATGAGCGAGCGACGAGTAGCCGGTGCCGAAGTCGTCGATGGCGAGGCGGACCCCGCGCCGCTTGAGCTCCCGGAGGATCCGGAGCGCATGCGCCGCATCCCTCATGACGGCGCTCTCGGTGATCTCGAGGACAAGGCGTTCGGCCGGCACGCCGGCCTCGGCGATCAACCCGCTCACGAACGTCGGCAGCTCGCTGTCGAAAAGATCGAGCGCCGAGAGGTTCACGGCGACCGTGATCGGCAGTCCGTCGCGGCTCCAGGCCGCGCAGTGCTCGATCGCGTTCCGCAACACCCACTTCGTCAACAGGCCTACGTTGCCCGACTGCTCGGCGAGCGGCACGAACTCGTCGGGGCTCATGACGCCGTGCTTCGCGTGCCGCCAGCGCACGAGCGCCTCGGCGTGAACGACGCGCCGCGTCGCGACGTCGATCTTCGGCTGGAAATACAGCTCGAGCTCGTTCCTCGCGATCGCCTGCCTGAGCTCCATCATCAGCGTCAGCCTGCGGAGGCTGTGCTCGTCGCGCCCCGCCTCGTAGAAAGCGATCCGGCTCAGGTTCTTCTTCGCGTCGTACATCGCGACTTCGGCCCGCTTCATCAGCGTGTCGGCGTCGCCGGCGTGGAGCGGGTACATTGCGATACCGATGCTCGCGGCGACCTCGATCGAGACCTCTCCGAGCATGAAGGGCGCTTCGAATGCGGTCCCGACGCGTCTCGCGACATCGGTGGCGCGCGTCTCATCGGCAGCTGCGAAGTGGACCGCGAACTCGTCGCCGCCGAGGCGGGCCACCGTGTCGCTCGCATCGAGAGTCTGGACGAGGCGCCTGCCGATCTCGATCAGCAGCTGATCGCCGAAGTCGTGCCCGAGGGTGTCGTTGATCTCCTTGAACCGGTCGACGTCCATCACGAGGATGCCGATCGGCCGCCCCTCGCCTGCTGCCGCGGAGAGCGCCCCGGAAAGACGCGATCGGAAGAGCGTCCGATTCGGAAGGCCGGTCAGCGCGTCGTGCGTCGCCTGATGGGTGATCTGGATCTCGCGCGCCGCGATCGCCGACTGCATGGTGTTGAAGACGGTGGCCAGTTGTCCGACCTCGTCCTTCTGCCGCAGGCTGACCGGGGTCACGTAGTTGCCCCGCTCGATCCGGCCTGCCGCCTCCGCGAGTGTCCGAAGGGGACGAGTCACCGACCGTGAGAACGCAACGCCGGTGATCACGACGGCGATGAGAATGAGCGCCGAGATCCCGAAGATGTAGCGGAGGTCGTCGACGAAATCCCGTCGCGCGCTGTCGAGGTCGCGCTGCAGCAGGGCGCTCACGCGCGAACGGTCGGCGGTCGGGACCGGTTGGAGGAGCGTCGCGAACTCGGTCCCTCCGAGCGCGAACGCCTGCTCGGTCGACTTGCGGTCCTGCGTCACCGGTCCGATCTGTCGCAGCAGGTCGTCCCGCTTCGCATCGTCGAGAGTCGAGATCAGCTGCGGCGTCGCGCGCGACGAGACGCTCCAGAGCGCCACCTCGAGGCCGGTGAGCTTCCTCACGTCGACGATGACGTCCTCGTCGATCTCGAACCCCGCGCACACCCACGCGATCGTCCGCGGAGCGAGCACCGGGACGACGACCATCTGGAACGGCCGGTCCTGAAACGACACCGTCGCGGACGACTCTCCGTCCATCTCGGCTCGCGCGATGAGCTGGGGGAACGGGAACGGACGTCCCACCAGGTTCCCCATCGCGGGCTCGGCCATGACCGTGCCGTCGAGCGCGATCGCAAACATCACGTCGGCCTCGATCCGCTCGCCCGAGTTCGCGAGCACCGAAGCGATGGTCAGCACGTCGGAGGATGCGATCGCCTCACGGAATGGAAAATCGCGCGCCAGCACCCGGCTGCTGTCCGCCAGCCTCCGGGCCCGCGTCGTCAGAATGTGATCGAGGACCCGCGTGCCGACCGCCAGTTCCTCGGAGACGATCCGCCCGAGAGTCCGATTGCCGGCGACGTAGACGGCAACCAGCATTGCGGCCTCGAGCAGCACGAGGGCCGCGACGAGCAGCGCGATCAGCTTGCTCTGGAACGTCCGGATCGGCATCACGGCCCCGGCGGCGGGGCCGAAGCTCCACGTGCCGCGACGAATACCACGTCGCGCGCCTCGGACCCACTCAACTCGATCCGTCTCACCTGCGGCTCCTCACGCATGTCCGGATACCACATGCGCAGCACGTAGCGTCCCGCCTGGAGGCCTCCGATCTTCGCGCTTCCGTCGGCGGACGTCTTCGCGAAATGCGGCGTATCGACCACGATGATGAAGGCGCTCATCCGGTCGTGGATGTTGCACCCGATCGTCACGATGCCGGCCTTGTCGAACACGATCGGATTCGGAGGCGTCCCCTTGTACAGCGGCAGCTGGAAGGTCTTCGCCGGCGAGAACGAGTAGACGTGATGGCGGACGTTGTCGCTGTTCGGGAAGCGGACCGCCGTCCCCGCCTGGATTGCCAGCACGTGCGGGACGAACATCCGGTCCTTCTGGTCCATGACTGCCGACGCCGTGCTCGCAGGCACCGAGCGACCCTCGGGAGTTGCCCAGACCACGGCGTCACGGACCGCTGCCCCGCGTGGACTTCGGACTCGGACGTCGATCGATGCCGCGCCGGCTGGAACGGCCAGCACGCACGCAGCCAGTGTGGCGGCAGTGAGATGTCGCGCGAGGATTCGCATGGTCGGGCTCCCGGGAAACGACCGCAGGGATGTCGTCTGTGTGTGCGCCGAAGGTTGCGTCAACGGGGATCGGCTGTCAACCGTGGGCCATCACTGCGCCGCGCGACGCTCGCCTCTCCGCCGGATTCCAATCAATGCGATCATTCGCGCCGGTGCGCTACAGAACACTCCTCGCGGGGCTCGCGCTGAGCGTGACGGCTGTCGCCGTCACGGCCGGCGAGACGGTCCAGGTCAGCGGCTTCGCCGTCGCCCGGGCGTCGTCCGGCACCGGTGGCGTTCCGTTCTACGACGACCCCCTCGCGGCCCAGATCCAGCTCGGGCTCGACTGGCGTCCGTCGCCGCGGTTTGGTGCACACGTCCACCTGCTCGGCCGCGACGATCCGCAGACGTCGCATCGCGGCTCCGCCGGCATCGTCGAGGCGTTCGCCGAGGTCAACCTCCCCGTCCGCAACGACCGGCTCAGGATTCTCGCGGGCGCGTTCTTCCTCCCGACCTCGCGCGAGAACGTCGACGCGCTCTGGGAGTCCCCCTACTCGATCACCTCCTCGGCGCTCAACACCTGGTTCGGCGAGGAGTTCCGCCCGATCGGGATCGACGCGGCCTACACCCTGCGCGACTCCATCACGATCGGCGCGACCGTCTACCGGGGCAACGACACCTTCGGCGCTCTCCCGGCCGTTCGCGGCTGGACCATAGGCGACCACTGGGCGCTGCTCGGCGAGCACCTCCGCGTCGACGAGCGGGTCTTCACCTCGGTCTCCGCCGAGACCGACGGCCGTCTCGGCTGGTCGGCGCGCGCCCGCTGGCACAACGAGCGCGGCAGCATCCAGTACACCCGCATCGACAACCGCTCCGACGGCCGGCTCTACGGCCACCTCTACAACTGGACGACCATCTTCGACCTGATCGGTGTCGACTACACCGCCGGCGACTGGACGTTCGCGGCCGAGACGGGATGGGGGCCGACGAGCCTCGTGGTCAAGCACCGAGTCATCACCGATCCACTGCAGGCAACCTACCTTCTCGTCTCGAGAAGAATCGGTTCGACGCTCCTGACTGCGCGCCAGGAGTGGTTCCGAAACGAAGAGAAAGTGGCGCCGATGCGGGCTACGACCGCAGCGCTCCTCTGGCTGCCGGCGGGACGGTGGCGGCCCGGCGTCGAGGTCACGACCTCCGAGGGTCGCACCCGCGTGCTCGCCGAGCTCCGCTACCACTTCGGGCAGTAGTCATGCGGCGCCGGTCAGATCCTCGGCGGTGATGATCCCCGTGATGTACCTCCCGCCGAAGGGGACCGTGCAGCGGAAGTGGACCGGGAAGACGTCTTCGTGGATGACGCCGAGGCGCGCCCACTGCGCCTGCAGCATCTCGCCGCTCGGCGGCTCGGCGAACCAGAAGAAGACGAGTCCCTCCGACGTCACGATCGCAGGCTGAAGGCACTCGAGTCGTTCATCCCCCGCGGGCGAGCAGAACCCGGTGTGCTGGCTGCCCTCGGCGAGGATGAACTGGGTGCGCGCGAGATACACGCCGGCATCGTCCACCTCGAGCGCAACCCGGTCGGTCGCGTGCACGATCGCGTCGTCGTCGGTGCTCCCCTCGTATCGCCAGACTGCGATCAGTTCGAGGTCGCCCGGGAGCAGCTGCGCCACACGTTTCACGGCCGATGAAGTGTACCGCCGGATCTCCGACGATCCGCACCGCGCAGAGTGGGAGAAAGCTGGCGGCGGAGCCCGCCCCACGGGCCGTCGCGTATCATCCGCCCGAGCCATGACCCCCTCGCATCCCACCGCCCGGCGTTTTTGCCTCGTGCTCGTCAAGCCGTCGCACTACGATGACGACGGCTACGTCATCCAGTGGTTCCGGTCGGCGATTCCGTCGAACTCGCTGGCGGCGCTTTACGGCCTCGCGAAGGACTGCGCCGAACGCCACGTGCTCGGCGACGACGTAGAGATCGACCTTTACCCGGTCGACGAGACCAACACGCGCGTACGCCCGGAGCAGATCGCCCGGATGATCGAGCGCGCCGGCCAGGGCATGGTCATGCTCGTGGGCGTCCAGTCGAACCAGTTCCCGCGCGCACTCGACATCGCACGCCCGCTGCGAGAACGCGGCATTCAGGTCGCGATCGGCGGCTTCCACGTCTCCGGCACGATGAGCATGCTCGGAGGCGACGAGCCCTACCTCGACCAGGCGCGGGCGATGGGACTGTCGCTCTTCGCCGGCGAGGCCGAGGGGCGACTCGACATCGTGCTGCGCGACGCCGCAGCAGGCGCGCTGAAACCGGTTTACAACTACATGGCCGACCTCCCCTCGATGGAGGGGACGCCGATTCCGATCATTCCTGCGCTCCGCGCGTGGAAGACCGCAGGTCGAATGACGAGCTTCGACGCCGGCCGCGGCTGCCCGTTTCAGTGCTCGTTCTGCACGATCATCAACGTGCAGGGGCGCAAGTCCCGCCGCCGCTCGGCCGACGATGTCGAGGAGATCGTCCGCGCAAACCTGGCGCAGGGCCTCAAGACCTTCTTCATCACGGACGACAACTTCGCGCGCAACCAGGACTGGGAGAAGATCCTCGACCGGCTGATCGCGATTCGGGAGGCCGAGGGGCTCCGGTTCCACCTGGTCATTCAGGTCGACACCCTCTGCCACCGGATTCCCAACTTCATCAGCAAGTGCGCTCGTGCCGGCGTCCGCCGGGCGTTCATCGGTCTCGAGAACATCAATCCCGACAGCCTCGCCGGGACCAAAAAGCGCCAGAACCGCATCACCGAGTACCGGCAGATGCTCCTCGAGTGGAAGCACGCCGGAGTGCTCACCTTCGCCGGCTACATCCTCGGCTTCCCCGGTGACACGGTCGAAACGATCCGCCGCGACATCGAGATCATCAAGCGAGAGCTGCCGGTCGACCTGCTCGAATTCTTCTTCCTCACCCCCCTGCCCGGCTCCGAAGATCACCAGAAGCTCGTTCGCGCTGGCAGGCAGCTCGACGACGACCTCAACCGCTACGATCTCAACCATTCGACCGCCGACGGCGGCGCAATGCCTCGCAGCGAATGGGAGCGCGCGTACCGTGTGGCGTGGGACACCTACTACACGCTCGACCACATCGAGACCGTCTTCCGACGCCTCGGCGCGGTACCGGAGATCAGCGCGAGCAACGCCGTGCTTCTCATCTCGTGGTTCAAGGGATCGATCGGTCTCGAGAAGGTGCACCCGCTCGAGGGCGGCCTCTTCCGGCTGAAGTTCCGCCGCGACCGCAGACCGGGACTCCCGATCCTGCCTCGATGGAGGTTCTACGCGGGCTACCTCGCGGAGAGCGTCGTGAAGATGGTCCGCTGGACGCAGCTCCTGCTGAAACTTCGCGACATCTACGGGAGGATCAAGCACGATCCGAGGCGGCGCGAGTACACCGATCTCGCGATGACTCCCGTGAGCGACGCGGATCTCGACACGTTCGAACTGCTGCAGTCGCCAGCTGCCCAGGCCTACGTCGCGCGCAAGGCACCACCTGCGGCGAGCGCGTGATCACAGCAGGATGCGGCGGCAACGCCTGCGCAGCGGGCGTGAGAACGTAGCACCCGGCTTCAGGGCGTGTTGCTCAAGCCGGGTGGTGGATTGGCGTTTAGCGGGCGGAGCAGCGAAAGGCGAGAACGAGCGGTCGGTCGGGTGCGAGCAGCGTACGAAGTCGGTTGAGAGCCAGGAGCGGTCGAAAGATCGAGTGTGCATTCTGGAGCGCTCTGGAACATGAATTTGCGACGCTGCGATGGGTCGCCTTGAGCAGGATCAAGAAGTTCTGAACCGCCGCGATGAGGTAGTCCTGGATACGCATCGACGCCAGACCGCGGCCGCGGGCACGTTTGTAGCCGAGAGGAACCGATCGCGCGAACGATCCCTCCATCATCCAACGCCTCAGCTTGCGATGCTCGCGTCCTCGGTCAGTTCTGCAGCGGCTCCTTGCTCGTTCGAGGATCTCGATCCGTGCTGGACGTGACAGGGTTCTGTGCCGACCGCTCGTGCAGAGTGCCCGAACCGGGCAATGGCTGCACGCCTTCGCCGGCGCCGAGTACTTGAATGCATCTTTGTCGGGACGATACCCGCGCCGCGTGAGTCGTTCACCGGCCGGGCAAATGTAGGTGTCGCTGGTTGCGTCGTAGCGGAAGCAGCACTCGGTGAACTGCCCCTCGCGTGGCCGCGTGTAGTTCGATCGAAACGGCCGGATGAAGGCTTCGATCTGATTGACTTCGCAGAACTCGAGGTTGTCGGCCGTCCCATACTTGTCATCGGCCGTCATGCTTCTGACGCGCTGTCCGGTGTGTGCCGTATGGTCGACCACGAGTTGCTCGAGGTAGTTGGCTTCATTCTCGTGACCGGGACCGACCGTGGTCGCTGTAATGACGCCCTGAGCACTGTCGACGGCGCGGTGTGTCTGATAGCGCGGCCGTACGCGTGTCTCACCTCGTCGCTTGGCTCCCGTCGCATCCGGGTCGGTCTTCGAGCGGTACTTCGGTTCGGCTGCCGCACGCTCGTTCCCTCCTGATGAGGAGCCGTCCGAACCCGAGTCATCAGCGGGATCCGAGGCGTTCTGATCGAGCCGTGCGGTGGCCGTTCTGGCGACCTGATCCGCGACTCGGAACAGAGAGTCGACCGAGGCGTTCGCATCGACCAGGCTCGAGTCGGCCAGCAGATCGCGCCCATCGATGAGGCCTTTGCTCATGCACAGCTGGATCGATCGGGCAAATAGCTCGTGAAACACCTCAGGTCCCCAACGACGACGAGCTTTGCTCAGCACCGAGTGGTTCGGAAGGCGCGACGACAGATCGAACCCGAGGAACCAGAGCCAGTCGATGCGCATCGGCAGGTCGCGGAACAGTGCCCGCTCGCTCGGCACGTTGTAGATCACGAGCAGCAACAGCAGCTTCATGATCCGCGTCGGCGGAATGCTTTCGTGGCCGCTGACCCCGTACGTGCTCTCGACAGCGTCGTCAACGAAGCTCAGGTCGAGGGTCCGAGCGATCTGCCGCAGAAGATGGTCCTGCGGGATGCGCGCGCCGATGTCCTGCGCCGGAAAGAACGCGTTCTGTACAGGGACTTCCTTGGTCATCATGCAGAGGTAACCACCTGCGCGATATTATACACATTAATACAGCATATTAATAAGCACACGTTCGGCAACACGCCCTGAAGCCGGGGTCTAGCGTCTGCCGCCCGCAACGCGGGCTCAGCTTCCAATTCGTCCTCGGGATGGGATGAGGTTCGTCTCTCAGATGCCGGCGAAGTAGTCACTCTGCCGAACCACGGGAGAACGCGCGGCCCGCGTTCACCGCCGCATCGCCAGCTCCACGATCTCGCCGATCGTGTCGGTGTAGGTCCTGCCGCTCTCCTTCGCCGCCATCGCGAACTCCGCGGCGGGATCGAGCCACGGGTTGGGGTTTGCCTCGATGACGTAGACGCGGCCGCTCTCGGCCAACCGCAGGTCGATGCGTCCGTAGTCGCGGAGCTTCAGCGCGCGGTATGCGGTGACCGCGGTCTCCTGGATCCGGCTCACGGTCTCTTCATCGAGGTCGCGAGCCGGTGCAGACTTCGTGACCTTGTACGCCTCGGTCGTGAAGTCGAACTTCACCTCGTAACTGGCGATGCGGGGCATGTCGTCGGGCAGCTTCGAGAGGTCGAGCTCGACGAGCGGCAGCGCCTCCGGCTTCTCGTTGCCGAGAATGCCCGCGTAGATCTCGCGTCCTTCGATGTACTCCTCGAGGAGCGCAGGGCCGTCGAACTCGTCGTGGACGTACGCGATCCGCTCGAGCAGGTCCTTGAGCGTGCTCACGACCGAGGCGGAGTCGATCCCCTTCGACGCGTCCTCCGCCGCCGGCTTGACGATGACCGGGAAGCGGATGTCCTGGGCGTGCTCGACGCGTCCCTTGTTCACGACCGCCGAGTACGGCGTGTAGAGGTCGTGACACCGTACGATCATCTTGGCGACCGACTTGTCCATCGCGAGGAACGATCCCTGCGGTCCGGCGCCGGTGTAGCGCTTTCCCACGAGGTCGAGGAAGGCGGCGAAGTGCATCTCCATGGTGTCGTCGCCGGCATAGGACTCGACGAGGTTGAAGAAGAGGTCGGCAGAGGTGCGGGCGAGCGTGGTCAGGGTCTGCGGGCGCCCGTCGATCGCAAACGTCGACGGCTCGTGACCGAGGTCGCGCAGTGCGTCGGCGATCGCCTCGAGGTCGGTCTTCTTTATTTTCCGGCGCCCGCGCGGTGCGGCCGCCTCGAGGTTGGCTCCGGGGTACTCCTCGTAGCCTTCCCAGGTGTTGAAGAGGATCACGACCTTCATCGGTCCGCCTTCCGGTGCCGCAGCCGCTTCGTTCCGGTGAGGAACGTCATCGCGAGCGTCGTGATGTAGACGGTCAGCTCGACCATCTGCTCGCGCGGGCGTTCGCTCGACGCAACGAGCTCGAGCTCGCGCAGCCTCTCCTCGATCGCGAGGACGAGTGTCCGGACGAGCGTCCGGCGCACGCCTGTCCAGTAGTTCACCTTGTCGACGATCGCGCGCCGGTGCGTCCGGAGAAGGTCGGCCGCCGGGGTCTGGTCGTTGCCGGCGGTGCCGAGGTCGAAGATGTCGAGCAGATCGGTATCGAGCGCGAGCGACTCGATTGTCGGCCGCTCGTCCACCTGCCACTGGCGATAGAACTCCTCGACCGTCTGCTCCATCTCGTCGACTGTGACGTCGGTGCGTCCCTCGCCGCGCGGGGGCGGCCTGTCGGCGACCTCGCGTGCGACCCGGTCGACGTACTCGAGCTTTCGCATCGCGCCCCATCGTGCGTAGCGCGTCTCCCAACGCGACGCGGGATCGAGCCAGACCGCGAACGTCTCGGCGAAGTCCTCGTCCGGATGCTTCTGCGCGTACCAGCCGGGGATGTAGCGGACGTAGTCGCGCGAGAAGGGGACGAACGGGTAGTCGTCGCGGTACGGCCGTCGCGTCGGGCCGAAGAGCTCGCGCCAATCCTCGGTGCGGTAGAGCTCGTAGGCGTGGTTGAACGCATGACCCGCTTCGTGCCGGAGGTACATCTTGATCTCGCGCTCTCCCTCGACGTCGTTGAGGGAGTCCTCGAGGGTCGTGAGACGCGGATCGCCGAGGTAGAAGGGGATCCCGATCACCGGCTCGCCGGTGGGCGAGCCCCACTCGTCGGAGAGGTAGCAGAGCGGGCGGAAGTGCCGCAGCCCCTTCGCCTCGAGCTCCGCGTAGAGGAGCCGCACGAGTTCGGCGACCGGCGAGCGCTCGAGCGACATGCCGAGGTCGCGGATCCGCACCGGCAGCACCTGCCGCGCTTCCGGCGGCGCATGTTCGAAGTGCACGGTGGCAGGGTCAGCAACAAGTCTGCCGTGTTGCGAGCGGAGGCCCTTCTCCCGCGCCTTGCGCGCGGGAGAGGGTCATTCGAATCGCGCTGCGCATGAATCGCGATGACCCACTCCCCGGTTGTGGATAGGGGGCGCGTCAGTCGGGAACGCAGCGACCATCCTGCTCGTGAAAGCCGGCCGGGCAGCGGTTGCCGGCGACCTCGGGGTCGATCGCGGACATTCGCTTCTTCCTGCCGCCGGCCGGGAGTACGAGAGGCTCGGCCGCCTGCAGCACCTGCCCGAGCGCTTCGGCGAGGGCGAGCTTCTCCGCCTCCGGATAGTTCTGCAGGTAGACGTAGCGACCGAGGAGGTCGAGCTCGAGCTGCCGGACCCGCATCATCATGTGAATCAGGTCGAGCAGCTCCCCGCTCATGGCGGGCAGTTGCCGCCCGGCGGCCTTCTGGTGGATCGGAAGGTGCGGCTCGACCACTCCATGAATCACTTCCGGTTCCTGCCTTCTCTTTTGCCTCACCGTTCTCATGCCTCTGCTCCTTTCCGTTCGACTGCGTCACCTGGCGAACTCGATCAGCCACAGATCGTCGTTCCGTTCCTGTTTCGACAGCAGCACCTTCTGCCCGCCGAGGATCTCGAGTGCGGCGAAGCTGGTTCCTGAAACCCGGTTGTTCGTGATCCGTTGCCTCGTCCCGCCGGACAGCGGGATGGCGTCGACGTTGTGGACTCCGTCGGGTCCCACGGTCGTCATGAGGAGTGAATCGCGGGCGCGGTCGAGGACAGACGAGCCTCCGAACGCACTCGACGCGAGCTTCGCCGTCCGATGAGCTCCGGATGGAGAGACGAAGACCACGTCGAGGTCCTCGGTCCAGTCGACGTTCACGCGCGCGAGCAGCACGAGCAGCTCGTTGGCGCGCGTCCAGCCGCGGGAGTACACGCGCTGCCGCCAGTCGGTTGCACGGGAGTAGACGACCGTGTCGCTGCCGGATGCGAGATCGTGAACGACGACTTCGGCGCGGGGCGGGCTCACGGGCGGCACCCGCACGTAGCTCACAAGGCGGCCGTCCTTCGACACGTGCACGTCGGAGAGCGAGGCGCGCTCGACCTCGGGGACGATCTGCCGGGTCGCGCCGTCGCGCAGGCGCGCAGCGAGCAACCCCTCCCGTCTACCGTGCTTCGTCACGACGAAGATCTCGCTGCTCGAGGGATCCCACGCGCTGCTCGAGTCGGTCCACGCAGAAGGGAAGATGTAGAGGCCTGGAAGCTTGAACCGGTCGGTGACACGCCAGTGGTGAGACGTACGCAGGTCCTTGGCCCACAGCTCGTAACGGTTGGCCTGCGTTTTCACGAACGCGAGCCAGTTGCCGTCGGGCGAGAGCTCCGGGAGCGCCGCGTCGGCGACCGCGACGCTCGGCCGATCGAGCCCTTCCGGGCCGAGCGCGGCCACCACGATCTCTCCGTCGAGGATCGGCGGGCCGCTCCCCATCGACGACTTCCGCCGCTGGAACGCGATGCGCCCTGCGGCAACGCTCGGCCAGCGGGAGTCCAGCGCTTCTGCTGCGACGCGGCGCTGGTCGCCGGTCCGTTCGTCGACGATCCAGAGCTGCGACTGATCGCGCGTCTCGAGGTAGACCATGAGCCGCCCGTCCGGCGAGATGTCCTCCAGCATCTCCTCGGCAGGGCTGAACGTGATCTGCTGCGCCCGGCGCGTGAGGAGCGAAATCCGCCAGAGGTCGACCTGGCCGGTGCGGTTCGAAGAGAAGACGAGCTGCTGATCGCGAGGCCCGCGAAACTGGGGGGCGAAGTCGCGATACTTCGCGTCGGCCGCGGTGAGGCGTGTCGCGTCGTGCCCGTCGATCCGTGCGAGCCAGACCGAGCTCAGCTCGCCCCGGCTGAGCGTGAAGGCGAGCTTCCGCCCGTCCTTCCGGACGTCGAACGACGATCTTCGGCCGTCACGAGCGGCAGCCGGGACGAGCAGCGATACCTTCCGCGACGGCAGCTCGAGCCGCCAGAGGCCGTCGCTCTCGAGATAAAGCCCGTTCGAGAGCCATCGGACGATCCTCCCGTTGCGGAACGTGCCCGCCAGCTTCGTGCTGTCGCTCGCGGCCCCGCCGAAGGCCGGAACCATCTGGAGATACGGCGTGCCATCGGTGACCGACAGGTAGGCGATCCGGTCGCCTGCCGGCGACCAGGCGTGGCTGTTGATTCCGGAAGGGGAGTCGACGAGGAGCGTCGGCTCTCCACCCGCCATCCGCCGCAGGTAGATCGCGGGGCGTCCGCTCCGCGTCGAGACGAACGACACCCACTGCTGGTCGGGCGAGATGCTGCAGTCGTACTCGTCGGTCGGCCAGGTGATCAGCGCCTTGAGAGTCGGCAGCGATGCGGGCTGCATGAAACGGTGCGCGGAGAACGCCGCGAGGACGAGGACGGCGGCGACAGCCAGGGCGAGCGTGAGCCGCCTTCTTGGTCTGAGGCGCCCGCTCAGGAGTGGCGCCGTGAGGCGCCCGGCGCTGCCGCCGGACGACATCTCCATCTCGGCGTCTCGCAGGTCGGCAGCGATGTCCTTCATCGACTCGTACCGGTCCTCGGGTTGCTTTTCGAGACAGCGCTCCGTGATCCGCCGGAGCGCCGGCGTGATCGACGGGTCGATCGACGTGACCGGCGGCGGCGTGTCGTGAAGCGTCGCGTGGAGGATCTCGACGTGCGAGTCGGCCGTGAAGGCGCGCCTGCGGGTCAACGCCTCGTAGAGGATGCAGCCGAACGAGAAGATGTCGGCGCGGTGGTCGCTCTCGCGCTGGCCGATCTGTTCGGGAGCGGCATACCCGACGGTGCCGACGAGACCGATCCCGCGGCTCAGACTGATCGTAGGGCTGCCGGAGCTCGGCGCGGGATCGGCCGGCTCGATCAGCTTCGCCAGACCGAAGTCGACGATCTTCGCATAGCCGTCCGGCGTGACCATGATGTTCGCCGGCTTGAGGTCCCGGTGGACGATGCCGCACGCGTGCGCCTTCGCGAGCGCGTCGGCCACCTGCGTGAGCAGGGTCACGAAGCGCCGCGGGGTCGAGCGCCCGCTCGCGATCAGGTGGTGGAGCGAGGTCCCGTCGACGAACTCCATCGCGATGAAGGGAATCGTTCGGCCGCCCACGTCGTCCTGTCCGAACTCGTAGATCGTGACGATGTGCGGGTGGTTGAGCGCCGATGCGCTGCGGGCCTCCTGGATGAAGCGCCGGACGCGCTCGGGCTGGTCGAGCAATAACGGCGGGAGGACTTTGATCGCGACCCGGCGGCTCAGCGTGTCGTCCCACGCCTCGTAAACCTCCCCCATGCCACCGCGGGCGATGCGGCGCTGCACGC
>JBAQWH010000202.1:0-1632 GCA_049298815.1 Thermoanaerobaculia bacterium
CGCCGATGACCGGCGTCGTGTTCGCGCTCGAAGAGGTTTTCGGCCTTGCGCATCGCGGTCTTCTCGGAGGGGTCCTGGTCGGGGCCGTCGCCGCCGCCGTCGTCGAGCGAGCGCTCCTGGGCGGCAAGCCGATCCTCTCGGCGCCGTACGCCACGTGGCATGGGGCGTCCGAGCTCATCGGATTCGCGGTCGTCGGAATCATCGCGGGGGCGGTCTCCGGGGTTGCGATCGAGGCGGCCCATCGCCTCAAGCGCTGGTGGGGTCTCCGGATGCCGTCGATCGTCATGCGCGCGGGACTCGCCGGTCTCCTCATCGGGGCCGCAGGCCTGGTCGCGCCCGAGATCCTCGGGGTCGGCTACGACTCGATCTCACTCTGGCTGCACGGAGGGTCCGACGCGAAGCACACCGCAATCGCATTCGTCGTGAAGACGATCGCGTTCGTGATCGCGATCAGCGGCGGCGTCCTCGGCGGGACCTTCGCTCCGTCTCTGTTCATCGGGACGGCCCTCGGCGCGTCGATCGGTCACGGCGCGGAGATGCTCTTTCCCGACGCGAGGATCGACCCGCGCGCGTACGCGATCGTCGGAATGGGGTCGGTCTTCGCCGGCCTGCTACGCTCGCCGATCGCTGCGGTCGTGATCGTGGTCGAGCTGACGCGCGACTACGAGCTGATGGTCCCTGTGATGCTCGGCGTCTCGATGGCCGTGTCGATCTCGCGGCGGATCTCGCGGCTCAGCGTCGTCGAACAGCAGATGCTGGACGAAGGGTTCGTCGAGGGAGGCGAGGCGGCGGACCCGCTGATGAGGATGACGGCAGCCGACGTGATGACGCGAGACCCAATCGCGTTCCCCGAGGACGCGACGGTCGCGGAAGTGGCCGGCATCGCGGGGCCGATGCCGCATCGGTTCTATCCCGTCGTCGATCGTGAGGGGCGTCTCGTCGGAATCCTTACCCGCGACGCAATGGCGGCCGTCGCCTCGGAAGGCGGTCGCGCCCGGCCGGTGCGTGAGGTGATGGAGCAGGCGCCGATGCTCGTCATCGAGGATGAACGGGTCCTCGATGTCGTCAAGCGGATGCAGATGCAGGGGATCGACCGGAGCCCGGTCCTCGACTCGCAGGCAACTCGCAAAGTCGTCGGGTTCATGAGCCCTTCCGACATCCTCGGCGCCCGGATGCGCGCACCCGGGCCGCACAGAGGTCCCGATTTCGAGCTCTTCGAGTAAGCGATGAGACGCACTGCAGCCATCGTCGCCGTCGTTCTTCTCCTGGCCGCCGCATGCCGGAGGGAGAGCCGCGAGCCGGTCCGCGTGATCACCTCGACGGAGGTCGCGGGCAGCGGCCTCCCGCAGCGGTTGACGGAAACGTTCTCCTCCTCGTCGGGAGTGCGAACGGTACTGCAGGTCATCGATGCCGACTCCCTCCGCGGGCGCCCGTTCGACCGGGAGCCGCTCGTCGTCATCACGAACGACCGCGACCTGGTCGCGCGGATCAGTCCCCGGGCACGGCTGGCTGCCCCTTTCGCGCGGGCGGACTTCGTCGTCGTCGGCCCGAACTCCGATCCCGCCAGGGTGAAAGCGGCGAAGACGGCGCCGGACGCGTTCCGCCGGATCGCCGCGTCGCAGCGCGCGTTCT
>JBAQWH010000203.1:0-19094 GCA_049298815.1 Thermoanaerobaculia bacterium
GGTTCGACTCGATCAGCGCCTTGCCGAGCATCGGGTCGACGGTTCGCGCCGGCCGCTGCTCGAGTCCGCCCGTGGCCCTCGCGAGAAACCGCGTCGCGCGCGCGTCTCCCTCGAGCCAGTCGAGGACGAACGGGTTCATTCCGGGATAGCCCCGCAGAGGGAGCCTCATGGCGGCCATGGCTGTGCTCATCGCATTCCGGTTCCGACGAAGATCAGGCGGGGGGAAGCGGTGTCGAACGGCGCACCGTCGAAGTCGCCGAAGGCCGCGCGGATCGACAGGCCGCAGGCGGCGAACATCGCGGCGATCTCGTCGAGGTCGTAGCCGCGGACCCGTTCGAGGTAGCGCCGTCCGGCGATGGTCATCCGCTTGTTGAACGAGCGGTCCGAGGGGTCGAACCAGCGTTCGATCCCGACCGGGCCCGAGGGGGTGTCGCGCGTTTCCTTCTCGACGAGCTTCTTCAACTCCCGGTGGACGTTGAGGTAATCAAACAGGAAGGGCGCTCCGGCCCCGAGGACGCGCGCCATCTCGCGGACGACCTCGAGGTTCTCCTCCTCGGTCGCGAAGTAGCCGAAGCTCGTGAAGAAGTTGACGAGGGCGCCGAACGAGCGGTCGCAGAACGGAAGCGAGCGCATGTCGGCGCGTGCAACCGGCATCTGCCCGTAGTCGCGCACGCCGGTCAACAGGAGCGTGTACGAGAGGTCGCAGCCGACCGGGCGGTAGCCTAGCTCGCGGAGCTCCTGCATGTGCCGCCCGGTGCCGCAGGCGAGGTCGAGCACCGGCCCCGCGATCTCGCCGAACTGGTCGCGGAAGAACGCGACCTGACGCCGCGCCTCGTGCTCGTCACGGTGCGAGTAGAGCTCGAGGTACTCCTCGCCGAACCACTCCTGGTACCACGTCATGGCAGGCGCGAACTATAGCCGCGCGAGCTTTTCGACGATGGAGTTTTCGAGCGAGCGGACGCGCTGCAGAGCGGTCTCGAGAGCGGCGATCGACGCGCGTGCGCCGGCCAGCAGCTCTTCGAGGTCCCCGCGCTCGATGGGAGCGGCTGCGTCGGCGAGCGAGATCCCTCCGCCCGCCGGCATCGGCTCGACCGCACCGAACGGATCGGCCTCCAGCGGCGTCGGCTCGGCGACGAGCGTCGCATCGGCCTGCGGCGCAAAGTCGACGTCGAACGGCGAGGTCACTTCGGGCTCCGGGTCGAAGGCGACGGCGGCCTCGGCTGCCGCGACGGCGAACGGCACCTGCTCCATGACCGGCGGTGGCGGCGCAGCGGCGCCATCCTGCTTCATCGACAGCTTGGGCGTCCCGGCGGAGCCCGGCGTCACGCCGGACTTGGCCGTCATGTCGGGAGCCGAGAGCTCCGGCTGATCCTGGAGCGAGACGTCGACGTTCTTCTTGAGGTTGTCGAGGATGCGGGCGACGGCGGCGCGGAACGTCGCCGTGACCCCGACGCCGTTGATCGCAGAGGCTTCGACGAACGGACAGTTCCCGGGTTGGAGATAGGCGGTCATGTCCTCGACCGAGTCGACGTTCGGAAGGTCCCGCTTGTTGTACTGGAAGACGATCGCGACCTTTTCGGGGTCGATCCGGTTCAGGCGGAGGTTCCCCTTCAGGTTCTCGAGGCTGTCGAGGTTCGATTCGCGCATCGTGTCCTGCGAGTCGGCGACGAACACGACGCCGTCGGCGCCGCGGAGGACGAGCTTGCGCGTGGCGTCGTAGAAGACCTGGCCGGGGACGGTGTAGAGCTGCACCCGGATCTTCTGCCCGCCGATCGTGCCGAGCTCCATCGGCATGAAGTCGAAGAAGAGCGTGCGGTCCGTCTCCGTCGACATCGAGATCATCTTTCCCTTGTTCTCGAGCTTCGGATTGCCGTAGATCTTCTCGAGGTTCGTCGTCTTGCCGCACAGGCCCGGTCCGTAGTAGACCAGCTTGAGCGTCACCTCGTTGATCGCCTTGTTGATCAGGACCATAGACAGCCTCCGGATGAGTGGGGCGGTAGCTTAACACCGCTTCCGGGGCCACTTCCGCGTGCTAACCTTTCCCCCCGCCATGTCCCGCCAAGACCTCCTCGCCCGCGTCACGAACGAACAGATTGTCGGCATTGTCCGAGAAGATTCGGCGGTCGCAGCACAGGCCGTCGCCGACGCATACGCACGCAACGGAATCAAGATCATCGAGATCACGATGACGACGCCGGACGCGATCCAGATCATCGCGAATCTCGCGGAACGACATCGCGGCCAGATCACGCTGGCGGCGGGGACCGTCCGCAGCACCAACGACGCAGCCGCCGCGCGCCGGGTCGGCGCCGAGATCATCGTCTCGCCGCACACCGACACACGCTTGATCGACTACGCCGTCGAGCACGACCTGCTGTCGGTCGCAGGAGCCGCGACGCCGACCGAGATCATCCGCGCCTGGGAAGCCGGCTGCGACCTCGTGAAGGTCTATCCGGCAATGCAGCTGGGCGGCCCCGACTACATCCGGACCATCCGCGGCCCGATCCGCGACGTTGCGATGATCGCCGGCGGGCCGATCCCGCTCGACACCATCGACGCTTACCTCGACGCCGGCTGTGTCGGCGTCAACCTCGGAACCTCGCTCGCCGTCCCCGATCTGGTCGGCAGGCAGCAGTGGGAGGAGATCGGCCGCCGCTGCATGCTGGCCACCTCGATCATCCAGTCCCGCAAGAACGTCGCGCAGACGGAGTCCTACATCCACTGATGGCGGTGCTGCTTCTCGCCCTCGTGCTCGGCGCTTTCCCCTCGGCAAGCGAGACCGCCTGGATGCGCCCGGAAGCCTTCCGCCTCGCGATCGGCATGCCCCGCGCCGACGCGGTCCGCGTCCTCCGCGAGAAAGGGTGGGAGATCAAGCCCGGCCGCGATGAGAACGAGATCGTCGTCGACTACACCGGCGACAAGGCTCTGACGCTCGCGTTCCGCAAGGGCCGCCTGCAGTCGGTCCGGTTCGAGTTGTTCGCGATGCTGCCAGGCGTGCCGAAGGCGTTCGAGGAAGCGAAGGGCCAGCTTCGAAAAGATTTCGGCAGACCGAAGGCCGGCATCGCAGCAAATTCGATCGTGATCTACGACGGGTCGCTGCCCAACGTCATGCTCGTGATGTCCGCCGACGCAAAGTCCGAGCTCGGCAAGCGCGGCCTCGGCTTCGTCGCGATCCGGTATTTCGACCCGCGGTAGGGGACCCCTCATCCGCCTTCGATACCTTCTCCCCGCACGCGGGGAGAAGGCTATCGACTCACGTAATGCGCGTCTGAATGACCTTCGCCCCGCCGCAGCGGGGAGAAGGTGCCGAAAGCGGATGAGGGGCTACCCGCCCGCGCGCACCGCGGTCTCGCCAGGCCTGGCGGCCGGCTTCTTCGCGACGTACGGGGCCATACGCCCCTCGAAGACGAACACCCCTTCGCCGAGGGTGCCGACGTAGTAACGGCTCGGCGCGAACGGGTCGGCCGCGACCGAGGTCACCTCGGTGTGCATGGTCGGCAGGACGAGCTCCTGCCACGCGTCGAGGCCGGTCCCGACGAGGATCTCGCGCTGCGACCGCGACGCGAGGAAGAGCATCTGGTCGGTACCGCGCGAAGAGGCGTGGACCGACGCGTACAGCGCATCCGGCGCTTCGGCCTTCTTCCATCGGCCGTCGCCATCGACGCGGCCGGCGTTCACCCCTTCGGACCCCGCGATGAAGACCGACTGTTGCTGGCCGTCCGTCCGGATCGCGATCGTCCGACCTTTCGGCGGTGCGTTCTTCACGTCGATCCAGCGCGTGCCGTCGTAGGCCGTGAGCCCCTTGCCGGTCAGCGCGAAGAGCGCCTTGCCGCCGCCGATTTGCCCGACCGCGATGTCGACGGCGCGGCCGTCGACTCCGCCGAGGCGGTACCAGCTCCTGCCCGCGTCCCGGCTCGTGAAGACCCCTTCCACCGTTGCAGCGAAGAGACGCGTGCGGTTGAAGCGGAGGACGCGGTCGACGCGGATCGGAAAGCCCGATGGCTCCGCCTGCGTCCAGTTCTTCGCGTCGGTGCTCCAGAAGAATCCCTTGTCGGTGCCGGCGATGAACCGGGGCTCCGCGCCAGACTCCGGCGCGATGTCGAGCGTCAGCACTTCGGGTAGAGCGGTCGTGCTCTTCTTCTCCCACGTCATCCCCGCGTCGTCCGACGCGTAGATTCCTGAAGCCGCTCCGCCGAAGACCACCGACGCGTAGACGCGCTTCTCGCGCAGCGGATCGGCGACGATCGTCGTGATGCGGAGGTTCTGCAGACCGAACGAGCTTCGGGCGAACGTCTTGCCTCGATCGCTCGAGAGATAGACGCCGTCGCCCTCGACGGCCAGCACGATCCGGTCCGGCCGTTTCGGGTGGAGGACGATCGAATTGATGACGAGCCCCTCGTCCGAGATCACCGCCCAGGACTTGCCGGCATCCTCCGAGCGGTAGAGGCCGGCGACCGAGCCGGCGTAGACGACCTTCTCATCCTTCGGGTCGATCTTCACGTCGTGGATCCGACGGTTGTTGAAGCCGTCGCGGTGGCGTGTCCAGAGGTCGCCGCGGTCCTGCGTCGAATAGACCCATCCACAGGTCGCGACCCACATGTTGTCCGGGTTCTTCTCGTTGAAGGTGATCGAGAACATGTCGGTGTCGAGCACCATCCCGTTCGCGACGTGCTTCCAGGTCGCGCCGCCGTCGTCCGAGCGCCAGCCTTGACGCCAGGTCCCGACGAAGATCCGCTTCGCGTCACGCGGGTCGATCGCGAGCGATTCGACGTTCACCTGTTCGGAGATCTTCTTCCACTCCTCCCCGCCGTCGGTGCTTCGGTAGACCCCGGTGAGGCCTCCCACGAGCACGACGTTCGGATCGTTCGCGTCGACGGCGATGGCGCGGACCGAGAAGTCCTCGAGTCCGGCGTCGCGGCGACGCCAGGTACGGCCCCCATCCTCGGAAACGGCGATGACGCCGCCGCCCCAGAGTCCCCACGAGGCGGCCCAGAGACGGCCGCGGCCGTCGAGCAAGAGGTTGTCGACGACGAAGCCGGGGAACGGCACGCCGTTGCGCGGCGTCGTCCAGCTCTTCGCGCCATCCCGCGAGACGTAGATCTCGCCTCCGCTCGTGCCGAGGTAGAGGACGTTCGGGTCGGCCGGATCGGCAATCAGGGCGCGGACATCGGCACCGTAGAGCCCAGCGCGGCGCCACTGCGCCGCAAGAGGCGTCGCCAGGAGGAGAACAACCAGGGAAATGAGGAGTTTACGCATGCCCGCCCGTCAGGATTATTTTTACCATAGCCCGCCGAAGCAAACGGGCCGCCAGGAAGGGAAAGTCCCGTGCGAGAGTCCCTCGGTCCCTGAGTTCCTCGGTCCCTCGGGGAGCCCCGTCGTTTCGGGGATTGCTAGAGGCACCCGCCCAGCATTCCCCGAGGGACTCAGGGACCGAGGAACCGAGGGACTCCCGTATGCTTACGTCGTGAAACGTCTCGACGCGATCGATCTCCCCGACGAGGCCCGTGAGCTCGTCCGGGAGTGCGAAGTGACCGGCCGCCAGACCGCCTTCACGCGCGGCGGCCGGAACGTCGCCGTCCTCGTGACCTGGGACGAGTACCTGGCCCTTCGCGAGACGGTCGACATCGCCCGCGACGAGGCACTCCGCACCCGGATCGGCGAGGCGTCGGCTGCGATCCGCCGGAACGACATGCTCCTCGCGGAAGACATCATTGATAATAAGTTATACTAATTAAGCTTATCAATTTGTGACATGTGGAATGACCGACTTCGCCTCGCCGCGACCATCGAAGCCGACTGGGCGGCGCTGAGCCCCCACGAGCGCGACCTCGCAACTGCGGCCCTCGAGCGGATCGACGACGATCCGATCGCCGGGGTCCCGCTCTTCGAGCCGTTGCGCGGTCTCTGGAGCTTCCGCGCCGAGCACCTCCGCATCGTCTACGAGCTGGTCGCCGAGGCGCGTTACGTGGCGGTGCTCAGCATCGCTCGCGCAGGAGATGCCTGGTGAGATTCATCCTTGCTTCCGCCTCGCCGCGCCGCCGGGAGTTGCTCGAATCGATCGGCCTCACGTTCGACGTGATGCCGAGCAACGTCGCTGAGATCCGCGAGCCGGGCGAGGCGCCCGAGGAGTACGTCGCGCGTCTGGCGCGCGACAAGGCGCACGCGCTCGCGCTCGCGCATCCGTCGCGCTGGGTCATCGCAGCCGACACGACGGTGCTCCTCGGGGACCAGCTCCTCGAAAAGCCGGCAGACGCCGCCGACGCCGTGCGAATGCTGTCGACGATCGCAGGGAAGACGCACATCGTCTACACCGGAGTCACGATCGAGAACGTTTCCCGCGACTACAGCGACACGCGCGTGGCCGAGTCGGAGGTCCGCATGCTTCCCCTCTCGCCGGCGGACATCGAGTGGTACGTTCGCACGGGGGAACCGCTCGACAAGGCCGGCGCGTACGCCGTCCAGGGAATCGGCGCGATGTTCATCGACTCGATCCACGGCAGCTACACGAACGTGGTCGGACTACCGCTTGCAACGCTTTTTCTGATGCTGCGCCGCGCCGGGCTCGACCCGCTGCACACGCGGCCCATGGAGTAAGAGCTCATGTCATCAGCAGCAAAAGTCGGCGCCGTCATGCTGATCGCCCTCGCGGTCCTCGGTTACTTCGTCCTGAAGATCGAGGACATCGACCTCGGTAGCAGGGGGGGAAAGCGTGAGGTGAAGGTCCTCTTCGAAAACGTCGCCGGACTCGAACCGAAGTCGGCGGTCCGGATTGCCGGCGTCCGCAAGGGGACCGTGCGGGACATCCGCGTGCTGCCCGACGGCCAGGCCGAGGTCACCCTCGAAGTCGACAACGACGTCCCTCTGCGCGCCAATGCCTCCGCGAAGGTCGCGAACATGGGCCTCCTCGGCGAGAAGTACGTCGAGCTCGATCCCGGCACGTCCGACGCGCCGGTCATGGCGGATCAGGCAGTGGTCCGGCTCTCGGGGACCCAGCCGGCTTCGATCGACCAGGTCACCGACCAGGTCTCGGCGATCGCGGACGACGTCAAGGCGATCACGGCCTCGCTGCGGCAGGTCATGGGTGGTCAGAGCGGCGAGCAGCGGATGATGGACATCGTCGAGAACGTGCGGCTGATCACGTCGGACGTGCGCTCGCTCATCGTGGCGAACCGGGAGAACGTCGACGCGACGCTCGGGAACGCCCGCGAGATCACGGCCCAGCTGAGGGTCGAGATCCCTCGCCTCGCGGCCTCGATCGAGACGGTCGCCAACCAGATCGGCGGCACGGTCGGCGAGAACCGCGGTGAAGTCCGCGAGCTCGTCACGAACCTCCGCGGGCTCTCAGCCGACCTCCGCACGACGGCGGACAACCTCAATGCAATCACCGGCCAGGTGAAGAGCGGCGAAGGGACGGTCGGAAAATTGATCTACGACGACGAGGCGCACGAGCGCCTCACCGGTGCCCTCGAATCGGTCGAGTCGGGAGTGACGTCGCTCAAGAACACCCTCGGCCGCGTCGACAAGATCGGCATGGACCTCAGCGTGAAAGCCGACTACTTCGCCGGCCTGGGCGCTCGCGAGATCGAAGGGGTGACGTCGATCGGCGGCAACTCCAGAACCGTGGTCGGACTCAAGATCAGGCCGAACGTAGAGAAGAACCGCTTCTTCAACGTCGAGATGAGCGACGACCCGCGCGGCCAGCGCCAGGACAAGATCGTCGTCGAGACGCAGACCAACCCTGCGACCGGCGAGTCGACCACGAACGTGACGACGACCGCCAAGTTCGAGCGCAACTTCCTCCTGTCCGCCCAGGCCGGGTGGAAGCTCAACGACGTCTCGGTCCGCATCGGCCTGTTCGACTCCTCGGGTGGCATCGGCGCCGACGTCGACATGAGCGAGAAGCTCCGCTTCACCGGAGAGCTCTTCGACTTCGGCAAACGGCGCGACGACAAGCCTCACGCCCGCGTCTTCGCCGAGTACCGCTTCAGGCAGGAGAGGGAGAACACTCCGCAGCTCTTCCTCTCGTCCGGCGTCGACAACCTCATGAACGACACCGCGTTCATGTTCGGCGGCGGCATCCGCTGGCGCGACGACGACCTCAAGTACCTGCTCGGGTCGATTCCGATCGGAAGGTGATGGGGAGGAAGGGTCCCTCGGTCCCGTGGTTCCTGAGTCCCTCGGGAACCACGGGACTGACTTAGGGACTTAGGGACCGAGGGACCGAGGGACTTCCGACTAAACTTCCGCCATGATTCGCACTGTCCTTCTGTTCGGCGGCAAGAGTCCCGAACACGATGTCTCCGTCCTGTCCGCACGCTCGGTGGCTCAGGCCGCGCCGCGGGAGCGCATCGAGATCATCCCGGTCTGCATCGCGAAGGACGGACGCTTCTGCACCGTCGAGCGGAGCGCGCGGATCCTCGCGGGCGACGAGCCCAGCCGCACAGGCGATGCGGACTTCTCCTTCGAGATGTGGGCTCGCAACACCGAGCTCGATGTCGTCTTCCCTCTCATTCACGGAGTCGGAGGAGAGGACGGCACGCTCCAGGGCTACCTCGAGATCCTCGGCCTCCCCTATGTCGGCAGCGGGACGGCTGCGTCAGCGGTGGGGATGGACAAGATGCACATGAAGCAGGCCTTCGCGGCGGCGAAGCTTCCGATGGTGGAGCACGTCGCGGTGACGGCACGCGAATGGGCGGCCGAGCGGGAGCGCGTCTCCCGCTCGATCGCGAACGTCCTCCGACTTCCGTTCTTCGTCAAGCCGGCGAACAGCGGCTCGTCGGTCGGTGTGACGAAGGTGAAGAAGGACGCCGAGCTCGGCGCTGCGATCGAGCACGCCCTGCGTTTCGACGAGAAGGTGCTGGTCGAGCGCGGGCTCGACGCGCGTGAGCTCGAGGTCTCGGTGCTCGGCAACGACGTCCCCGAGGCCTCGGTGCCCGGTGAAATCGTCACCGGGGCCGAGTTCTACGACTACTCGGACAAGTACATCAACGGCGCTTCGAGCCTCGTGATCCCCGCAAAACTCACTCCCGAAAAGACCGCGGAAATCCGCAAGCTCGCCGTCGCGGCCTACACCGCCGTCGGCGCCTCGGGGTTCGCCCGGGTCGACTTCTTCCTCGAGCGCGGGACCAACAAGCTCCATCTGAACGAGATCAACACCATTCCGGGCTTCACCAGCATCTCGATGTACCCGAAGCTGTGGGAGGCGACGGAGCTCAAGTACTCCAGGCTGATCGAGAAGCTCATCGAGCTCGGCATCGAGCGCTCCCGAAGCAGGATCGAGCGTCAGAGGGACGGGATGGAGTGGCTGGAGAGCCAGAAGCGGCTTTCGTAGTTTCCAGCGGAGCACGAACGAGCATCTTTCGGTGTCATCCTGAGCCGGCGGAGCGACGAAGGAGCGAAGCACGGCGAAGGACCCCCTGCGCACCACCCCCGCCCCGGCTGAGAACCTCGGGATCCTTCGCCGTCCTTCGGCGGCTCAGGATGACACGTAAGTAAATCTAGACGATGACCTGGCCTCTGCGCATTGCGCTCGCGCGCCTCCGCCCGTTCAACGGGGCGATGATGATCCGCACGGCAATCGTGGGGCTCCTCGTCGTGGCCTTCGTCTGGGGTGACTACGCGCTCTTCCGGCGGCTGTTCCGCGCGACGGCGCAGGTCGAGGCGACGACGCCGCTCTTCGCGCTCGGCCTCCTCCACAACCTCCTGGCGCTGGTCTTCCTCGTCGCGACGGTGGTGCTCTTCTCGTCGGCGATGACGGCGGCGATCGGCTCGTACTTCACCGACCTCGATCTCGACATCCAGCACGCGGCGCCGCGCGGAAAGCTCCGGATCGTCGTCGCCCGCTGGAGCAAGACGCTCGTGCAGAGCGCGCTGGTGGTCTTCGCCTTCCTGATCCCGATGATCGCCGCGTTCGGAGCGCAGTACGGCCGCCCGTGGACCTTCTACGCGGTGACGATCGCGAACCTCGCGCTGCTCCTCTCGATCCCGGTGACGCTCGCCTCGCTGGTGATCGTCCTGCTGGTGCGCTGGTTTCCCGTGCGTCGCGTGCACCAGATCGTCGCGACGATCGCCGTCCTCGTCCTTTCGATGGCGGTGGTCGCGTTCCGTATGAGCCGTCCCGAACGGCTCTTCGCGGAAGTCGCAACCGACGATGTGGTCGCAGTGCTCGGCGCCATCGACCTGCCGTCGATGGAGGTCTATCCGGGCACGGCGCTGGCGGAGGTGATGACCGACGCCTCGGCGTCGCCTTTCCCGCCGAAGATCTTCGTGACCGCCCTCGGGCTGCTGGGCTTCTTCCTCGTGCTCGCGAGACGGATCTACTTCCCGGCCTTCGTGCGGGCGCGGGAGAGCATGGCTCCTGCGGCGGTCGGCGCGGTCGTCACGACCCGGCTCCTCGACCGCCTCGTCGCCGGGCGGACGCCGCAGGTCCGCGCGCTGATCGGGAAAGAGGTCCGCACGCTGACCCGGGACGTCGCACAGTGGTCCCAGGTCTTCCTGATGATGGCGCTGCTGTTCATCTACCTCTACAACATCCGGATGCTGCCGCTCGGCGGCGATGCGCGCGCGGCGATCATCGCGTACACGAACGTCGGGATGGCCGGATTCGTCGTCGCGGCCATCTGCCTGCGCTTCGCGTATCCGTCGGTCTCTGCGGAAGGGAAGGCGATCTGGCTGCTGCAGTCGGTGCCGCTGTCGTACCGCCACCTGATCCTGGTGAAGGTCTTCGTCTACGCGACGCCGCTCGTCGGGCTCGCGCTCATTCTCACGGCGGTCGCCAACGCGATGCTCGGCGCGAACGCGGTGGTCTGGACGTTCACGCTGATCGGGTCGCTGCTCCTCTCGCTCACGCTCGTCTGCCTCGCGGTCGGGCTCGGGGCGATGAACCCCGACTTCAACGCGGAGAGCCCGATGCAGGTGGGTCTGTCGCTCGGCGGTTTCGCGTACATGGCCCTCTCGCTTCTGTACGTCGGCGCGATCATGTTCCTCATGGCGCGCCCGATCGTCCGCTACCTCCTGTGGCGCGTGTTCGGCGTGGCGGGCGACGCGACGCTTTTCAACGCGGGCCTTCCGATCGCGGTCGCAGTCGCCCTTTCGGCCGTCCTCGCGATCGTTCCCCTCGTCCTCGCGGAGAGGCATCTGCGTCGACTCGGCGCAAACTGAGTAGAATTCATTCCGTACCAGACAACTGAGAAGGAACGAAGGAGAGCCAATGAGCGACATTCCTCCGCCGACCGTCCCGCCTGCGACCCCTCCACCTCCGGGCGGCGGCTCGTACACGCCACCACCTCCTCCACCGGGCGGTTCGTACACGCCACCCCCGGGCGGCGGTGCAGCGGCCCCTCCGGGATCGGACCGCACGCTCATGGTCGTGCTCGCCTATCTCTGGCTGCTCGCCCTGATCCCGCTGCTGACGAAGAAGGAAGACCCGGACGTCCAGTGGCACGCGAAGAACGGCATGGTGCTGATGGGTGCCGAGATCGTGGTCTGGATCGTCTTCGGGATCGTCGGCTGGGCCCTTCGCAGCACGATGATCGGCTGCGGCCTGGCGACGGTGCAGTGCATCGTGTGGCTCGCGTTCCTCGCGCTCCACATCGTGGCGATCATGAAGGCCGTGGCCGGACAGCGCCTGCGGGTCCCCGTCATCAGCGATTTCGCCGACAAGATGTAAGGAGCTCCAAATGACCGACATGAACACTCCAGGCGGTTCGTACACGCCACCACCACCGCCACCGCCAACCGATGGCAGCGTTCCTCCGGGCACGACTCCACCACCGTCGGGCAGCAAGCTGGTCTACCCGACCACTCCGCCGAAAGACCCGTTGCTCGTGCTGATCCTCAACCTGCTCGTCGCGGGAGGGGTCGGCTACATCGTGATGGGACAGAAGACGAAAGGGATCGTCGCGATCATCGTCTGGCTCGTCCTGCTCGTGACGACGTGCGGCGCAGGCAGCGGCCTCGTCGCCATCATCGCGGCCATCGACGGGTACCTGCAGGCCCAGCATCTCCAGCAGGGGCGGCCCGTCGGCGAGTGGACGTTCTTCAACGACCACCGGGGATAGTGGTTAGTCGTTAGTGGTTAGTCGTTAGTGGCTAGTGGTTAGTGGTTCGTCGTTGATCGTCAGAGCCGGCGTAGCCGGCGGCAGCCCGTAGCCCCCGGCTTCCAGCCGGGGGCTTTTCGTTGGCCAAATGAGTTCGCGTTGCCCCGGCTGAAGCCGGGGCCTGTGGTTTGGCACCTCGCGTCAAACTCCAGATCGCGGCGAAGCCGCGGCGGCGAGTAGCCGGGGGTTGAACGAAGCGAAACCCCAACGGGCCCTGGCGTCGGCCGTTGGCCTGTGTGCGCGCCTACCGCCCGCGCTTCCGCATCCAGCGCGCGCCGCCCGGACCGGCGATCACGGCGTCCGTCGCCTCGTCGGGAAAGAAGCCGGTCTCCACCACGCCTGCATGCCGGCGGAGCTGCGCGACCAGGTCGGCGATGTCCTGCGACTCCGGCACGCGGACGTCGAGGATCACGTTCCCTTCGTCGGTTCGCAGCACGGCGCCGTCCTTCCTCCGGATTGCGGGCGAGAGGCCCATCGTGGTGAATCGTGATTCGAGGATGTCGCGGGCGAACGGCGTTACCTCGACCGGCAGCGTTCCGGCACCGAGGCGCTCGACGATCTTCGAGTCGTCGGCGATGACGATGAAGCGTTTCGCCTGCTGCTCGACGATCTTCTCGCGCAGGAGCGCAGCTCCGCGTCCTTTGATCATTCGCAGATCCGCGTCGATCTCGTCGGCGCCGTCGATCGCGAGATCGAGTGGAGCGATCGCCGCGAGGGGGAAGGTCGGGATGCCCAGCGATCGCGCGAGCTGCTCGGTCGATTCCGAGGTGCAGGTGCAGCGGATGTCGCGAAGTGTGCCGTCGGCGAGCGCGGCACCGAGGAGCCGCACGAGCTCGGCGGCCGTCGTTCCGGTTCCGAGCCCGAGCGTCATGCCGCTCTGCACTTCGCCGAGCGCCACGCGCGCCGCTTCGATCTTCATCCGAGTTGCGGTGTCCATCCTCAATAGCCTCCGGCCGCGCCACCGTGCCGGGGATCGGCGACGGCGACGATCGTCTCTTTTGTGATCTGGACCGCGTGCACGTCGCCGATCGACTCGAGGCCGCGCACCGGGTGTCCCATGGCGTTCAGTGCGTCGACCAGGCCGTCGGGCACCCTTTCGCGCTCGTACACGATCTCGTCAGGAAGGGCCTGATGGTGAAATCGCGGAGCGGCGACCGCATCGTGCAGCGTCCGGCCGTAGACGGTGACTGCGAGGATCAGCTGCGCGATCGTCGTCGGGATCGCGGCCCCACCGCGGCTCCCGAGGGCGAGCACCGGTTTTCCGTCCCGAAGCACGAAGGTCGGCGACATCGAGGAGGTCGCCCGCCGCTTGGCCTCGACGGCGTTCACCCGGCCCTGAATCAGCCCCTCGGAGTTCGGCCGATCGCCGTACGCGAACTGCGACATCGCGTTGTTGAGGAGCACGCCGGTTCCCGGTGCGACGAACCCGCTGCCGAAGTTTTCGCCGAGGCTGGTCGTGAGCGCAGCAACATTGCCGGCGGCATCGACGATGGTGAAGTGCGTCGTGTGCTCCCCTTCGACATTGAGGTTGCCAGGGTCGGTGAGGGCAGAAGTCGGTGTGATGCGGTCCTTCACGATCGACTCCCGCCACGCCGCGGCGCGTCCGGTCGCGAGGAGATCGCGAACGGCGATGCGGGAGACCGCGGGATCGGAGAGGTACCGGTTGCGATCGATGAACGCGCGGCGTTGTGCCTCGACGATGAGGTGGATGGCCGAGGGCGACTGGAAGCCGAGTTTTGCGAGATCGAATCCGCTCAGGATGTTCAAGGTCTCGCCGACGACGAGCGCAGCCCCCGAGGGCGGAGGGACGGTGTAGATGTCGTAGCCGCCGAAGCGAAGTTGAATCGGCGAGCGCCAGCGGGTCGTGTACTCGCGGAGATCGCGACGGCCGAGAATGCCGCCCGCCTCGCGGATTCCGTCGGCGAGCTTCGCTGCGACGTCGCCCGTGTAGAAGTCGCGAGCGCCTTCCGCGGCGAGCCGCTCGATCGTCGAAGCGAGGTCGCGCTGGACGAGCGTCGACCCGGCGACGGGAGGCTTTCCTTCGGGGTAGAAGATCGCGGCGGTGGAGGGGATGTCGATCAGCTTTCTCGCGTCGGCAGCAGCGAGAAGGTCGGTGGCCAGCGTGTCGTCGACGGGGAAGCCTTCGCGGGCGAGGATGGCCGCGGGGGCGAGAAGCGTCTTCCACGGCTTGTGGCCGAACTTGGCGTGCATCGCGCCGAGGCCGGCGACAGTTCCCGGCGTCGCGGCGGCGAGCGGTCCCTTGCGTCCGCTCTCCGGTGCGGCCTGGAACGACTCGCGTTTCGTTGCGCCCGGGGCGATCTCGGAGAAGTCGAGCGACCAGACGTCGCCGGTCGAGGCGTCGTAGTACAGGAGGTAGCCGCCGCCGCCGAGGTTGCCGGCCTGCGGATGCACGACGGCGAGCGTGAAGGCGACAGCGACGGAGGCGTCGATCGCATTGCCGCCGTTGCGGAGAACCGAGAGGCCGACCCGCGTCGCAATCGGGGATGCGGTCGCGAGAGCTGCCTCCCGGACGGTGACGGTCGATCCGGCCTGGGCGCCTGCTGCGCAAAGCAGAAGTGCGCAGGCGACTGTCCGGAGGCGGGTCATGGGGGCATGTTAGCGAACAATCGAATCCTGTCGCGCGACCGGAGGCGAGTCCCGGGCGACCGGGCTTCAGATGATGAGGAGGTCGCCTGCGGAGATCGCGGTCGTCTCCGCGCCTTCGCGGATCAGCGCACGGCCCAGATCGTCGATGCCGTTCCAGGTTCCGACGATGACCCGCGGGCCGATGTCGCACTGGACGCGGTCGCCGTTGCGGTGCACGGAAAGCGCGCGCCACTCAGCGAGAACCGACTCGCGGACGAGCGGCTCTGCGACGTGCGCGTCGATGTGCTCGATGAAGGCGCGGGTGGCGTTCGCCACTCCGCCGAAATCGCGACGGCTCACCTCGGAGATCGCAACCGCGTTGGGTCGCGATGGATCGCTGACCGGATCGACGTTGATGCCGATGCCGATGAGGAGGTACGCGCGGTCTTCCTGCCGCCGTGCTTCGATGAGGATGCCTGCGATCTTGCGGCCGCCGACGAGGATGTCGTTCGGCCATTTCACGCGCGCGTCGACGTCGAACGTCTCACGGAGGAACGACGCGACGACGATCGCCGTGTGCAGCGGGACCAGCGCCAACTCCTCGGCAGTCCTCGTGATCAGCGTCGTCGTGTAGATGCCCTTTCCGGCAGGGGAAGACCATGTGCGGGCGTTCCGACCCTGGCCGTCGGTCTGCTCGCCCGCGACGATGATCGCGCGCGGCAGGAACAATTCGTTCTCGAGACACTCGCTGACCACCCGGCGCGCGATCGCGTTCGTCGACGTGACGCGCGGGATCAGCGCCACCGACTCGAGGGTCCTGAGGCCCTTCGCGATCTCCTGGGCATTCAGCGATGTCATTGGTTCAGTCGCAGTTTCTCGAGCTTCGCGGTGAGCTCGGCCTGTCTGGCCTTTGCACCGTGCACGACCTGAGCCGGGGCCTTGCCCATGAACTGCTCGTTCGACAGCTTGGCGTTGAGGCCGGCGAGCTCCTTCTCGACCCCTTCGATCTCGCGGCGGATCTTGTCGAGCTGCTCCTGAGTGACGACCTTCTCCGGGAACTCGATCGCGATGTGAAACCCGTCGATGACGTCGAGGTGCGCGCCGGCCGGCGGGTGCCCGTCGATGATCACCTCGGTGAGCCGCGCCAGCTCGATCAGCAGGTACGCGTTGTCGTGGAAGAACTGCGCCTCGCGCGGGTCGGAGGCGTCGACGTAGAGCGTGAACCGATCCTTCGGCGTGAAGCCGCGCTCGGCCCGTGCGTTGCGCACCGCGGTGATGATCGACTTGATCGCACCGATCAGCCGCTCCGCCTCGGAATCCTCGAGGACCTCCTCCGCCATCGGATACGGCGCGATCATCACCGACGGCTCGATCCCGCCGAGCTTCTGCCAGATCTCTTCGGTGACGAACGGCATGAACGGGTGGAGAAGACGCAGCGAGCGGTCGAGCACCTCGAGCAGCACGCGGCGCGCGGTGCGAAGGTCCGCCTCCGTCCCCTGCCGGCCGAGCAGAACCGGCTTCGACATCTCGATGTACCAGTCACAGAACTCGTGCCAGAAGAAGTGGTACAGCGCGCTCGAGGCCTCGTCGTAACGGAAGATCGAGAGCTGCCTGTTGACCTCGGCGGTCGTCGCGTTGAGGCGCGACAGGATCCAGCGCTCCACGGTGCCGAGCCCGTCGCGGTCGATCGAGCCCGCGTCCTTCAACTCCGTGTCGATGTGCATCAACGCGAAGCGCGAGGCGTTCCAGATCTTGTTCACGAACGCCGAGTAGGCGGAGATGCTCTCCTTGCCGAGCGGGATGTCGCGGCCGGAAGCGCTCATCGCCAGCGTAAAGCGCAGCGCGTCCGCGCCGACCTCGTTGACCACGTCGAGTGGGTCGATGACGTTGCCCTTCGTCTTCGACATCTTCTGTCCGTGCTCGTCGCGGACGAGCCCGTGGATGAAGACCTGGCGGAACGGCACCTGCCCGGTGAAGCGGAGTCCCATCATGATCATCCGCGCCACCCAGAAGAACAGGATGTCGAAGCCGGTGATCATCGTGTCGGTCGGATAGAACGTCCTGTAATCGGGCGTGTCGTCGGGCCAGCCCATCGTCGAGAACGGCCAGAGACCGGACGAGAACCACGTGTCGAGGACGTCGGTCTCCTGGGTGACCGCGGCCCCGCACTGCGGGCACTGCGCCGGGTCTTCCACAGCGACGGTCACGTGGCCGCTGATGCAGTAGAAGGCCGGGATCCGATGTCCCCACCAGAGCTGCCGGGAGATCGTCCAGTCGCGGATGTTCTCCATCCAGTTGAAGTAGGTCGCTTCCCAGCTCTGCGGCGTGATCGTGATGTCGCCACGGCGCACAGCTTCGATCGCCGGCTTCGCGAGCGGCTCGATCTTCACGAACCACTGGCGCGAGATCATCGGCTCGATGTCGTTGTCGCACTTGCCGTGCACGCCGACCGAGTGCGCGTAGTCCTGGACCTTCGACAGCGCTCCCTGTCCCTCGAGTGTTGCGACGACCTTCTTGCGCGCTTCGCGTCGGTCGAGGCCGGCGAACTCCGGCCCGGCCGCATCGGTCATGCGGCCGTCCTCGCCGATCACCTGCATCTGCGGGAGCTGGTTGCGCAGTCCCGCTTCGTAGTCGTTCTTGTCGTGCGCCGGCGTGACCTTCACGACGCCGGTCCCGAACGCCATGTCGACGAGGATCGGGTCGGCGACGATCGGGATCGGGCGGTTCGCGATCGGGAGGATCGCGTTCTTTCCGATGAGGTCGCGGTACCGCTCGTCGTCGGGGTGGACCGCGACGGCGGTGTCTCCGAGCATCGTCTCGGGCCGCGTGGTCGCGACGGTGAGACGGCGGTCAGTCCCCTCGACTCCGTAGTCGATGTGGTAGAGCTTCGCGTTCCGGTCCCGGAACTCGACCTCGATGTCGGAGATCGCGGTGCGGCAGTGAGGGCACCAGTTCACCATCGCGAGGTCGCGATAGATGAGGCCGTCCTCGTACAGCTTGACGAAGACGACCCGGACCGCATGCGAGAGTCCGTCGTCGAGCGTGAAGCGCTCACGAGTCCAGTCGGCCGACGCCCCGAGGCGGACCAGCTGGTCCTTGATCTCGGTCGCGTGCTGCACCTTCCACTCCCAGATCTTCTCGACGAACGCTTCGCGGCCGAGGTCGAACCGTGAGATGCCCTGCTTCGAGAGCTCGCGGTCGACGACCATCTGCGTCGCGATCCCGGCGTGGTCCGTCCCGGGAAGCCACAGCGTGTTGAAACCGGACATCCGCTTCCAGCGCGTGACCACGTCGATCAGCGTGTTGACGAGTGCATGGCCGATGTGGAGGCGTCCCGTGACGTTCGGCGGGGGGATGACGATCGAGAACGACGGTCGCTCCGGCTCGGCCTCGGGCGTGAAGTAACGACCCTCCTCCCACATCCGGTAAATCCGCTGTTCGAAGGTCGACGGCTCGTAGCGCTTGGATAGTTCTTCTTTCATGACGGCAGGGGCGGGGATTATAGCCGCTGACGTAAGTCGTTAGTCGTTAGTGTTTAGTCGTTAGTAGGATGGCGACCGGCGCGACTGCGGCTGCTTCTTTCGTACCCTCTAACGACTGACCACTAACGACTAACGACTGAACCCGAATGATCCTCGGAATCGAAACCTCCTGCGACGAGACCTCGGTCGCGCTCCTCGAGCGCGACGGCAACGTGCGCGTGAACCTGATCGCCTCGCAGATCGAGCGGCATCAGCCGTTCGGCGGCGTCGTTCCTGAGATCGCCTCGCGCGAGCACCTGGTGCACCTCTTCCCGCTGGTCGGCCGCGCGCTGAACGACGCAGGAGCGACGTGGGGTGACATCGAGTCGATCGCCGTCACGTCGGCGCCGGGGCTCATCGGCGCGCTGCTGGTCGGAGTTGCCGGAGCCCAGGGTCTCGCTTACGGACTCGGCATTCCGATCGTTCCGGTCAATCATCTCGAAGGGCACATCTACTCGCCGTATCTGCAGCGCGAAGGCGCCGCGATCGCGCTGCCGGAACGATTCCTGAGCCTCGTGATCTCGGGGGGCCATTCGGCGATCTACGACGTCCGAGGGAGCGACGTGCGGCAGATCAACCGGACCCGCGACGACGCGGTCGGCGAGACGTTCGACAAGGTCGCGAAGTTCGTCGGTCTTCCGTATCCCGGCGGGCCCGAGATCGAGAAGCACGCGCGCCTGGGAAAGTCGGATCCGAAACGCTTCCCGCTGCCGGTCGCGCAGTTCAAGGACGAGTCGATCGACTTTTCGTATTCAGGGATCAAGGCCGGCGCGATCCGCCTCGCACGCCTGCACGGGATCCGCGTCGAAGGCGACCCGGCCCTGCTCGCCGACTTCTGCGCCACCTTCCAGGACGCCCTCTTCGCGCAGCTCTTCGACCGTCTCGACAC
>JBAQWH010000204.1:0-13219 GCA_049298815.1 Thermoanaerobaculia bacterium
GCTCGTGCTCGCATTCTCGACGAGCCGTGGCAGCAGCATGAGCCGGGGAACGATGCGGACCTCGATCGAGGGGGCGTCGGGCGGCGGAGCGATTCGCAAGGACGGAAGGATCATCCGAGTGCCCCTCGCGCACGACGTCCGCGAGATCCCGTTCCCGGGCGGCAGCCGCACCGCAATGACGATCCCGTGGGGCGACGTCTCGACGGCCTTCCGCAGCACCGGCATCCCGAACATCCGCGTCTACACCTCCACCTCGCGTCGTGCGATCGACCGTGCCCGGCGCGCCGCGCGCTTCGCTCCGCTGCTTCGAATCCCCGGCGTGACGGCGCTCATGCAGCTCGCAGTGAAACAGGGCGGGCCGTCGGCTGAGCAACGCGCGAAAGGGACCGTCGACGTCTGGGGCGAAGTGAGGCGTGGGAGCGAGACGGGATCGATGTCGATGACGACGCCGGAAGGTTACGAGCTGACCGTGCGTGCCGCGCTCGCCTCGGTCGACCGCGTCCTGGCGGCTCCGCCCGCGGGCGCGCTGACCCCTTCGCAGGCGTTCGGGGCGGAGTTCGTCCTCGGAATCCCCGGCGTGACCCTGCACCAGACTCCGTAGGGCCCGCTGCGGTTCGCCTCGCAGTCAACGTCGTCGTGAGCACGCATCGAGCAGGCCCGGCTATATAGTCTGTCGCGAGCGGTCCACTCATCGAAGGAGACACCATGACTCGTACTCTCGCCGTCGCGACGGCGCTTGCGGCGTTGCTCGTCACCTCGTTCGCCTTTGCCGTCGACATTCACGACACGCGGCTGCTCACCCAGCCGGCCGTCAGCGCCCAGCGGATCGCGTTCGCCTACGCGAACGATCTGTGGGTCGCCGGCATCGACGGCGCCGGGGTGCGCCGGCTCACCTCGCATCCCGGGGTCGAAGGCAATCCTCGGTTCTCGCCGGACGGGAAGCTGATCGCGTTCTCCGGTGAGTACGACGGCAACGTCGACGTCTACATCGTGGCTGCCGAGGGTGGAGTGCCTCAGCGGCTGACGTGGCATCCGGGTGAGGACCTGCCGCAGGGGTTCACGCCGGATGGTGCGGCCGTCGTCTTCACGTCGCCGCGCGAAGTCCACACGATGCGGTATCGGCAGCTCTTCACGGTGCCGGTCGGTGGCGGTGCGGTGACCAAGCTCCCGATCCCGAATGCGGCGGAGGCGACGCTCTCGCCCGATGGCGCGCACATCGTCTATCAGCCGCTCTACGAGGCGTTCACGCAGTGGAAGAACTACCGTGGCGGAACGGCGTCGCGCCTGATGGTCTTCGACACGAAGAGCTACGCCGTCGAGCAGATCCCGCAGCCGGCCGGGCGTGCGAACGACACCGACCCGATGTGGGTCGGCGATCGGATCTACTTCCTCTCCGACCGCGCTGGTGAGCTCAACCTTCATTCGTTCGACCCGCGGTCGAAAGCCGTCGCGCAGCTGACTCGGTTCACCGACTTTCCGATCGTCGGCGCGACCGCCGGCGCCGGGAAGATCATCTTCGAGCAGGCCGGGTGGCTGCATCTGTTCGATCCTGCGAGCAGCGGCGTGACCCGCCTCCAGATCGGCGTCGCAGCCGACCTCCTCGAGTCGCGTCCCCGTTTCATGAAGGGGGCGAAGTACCTCCGGAACGCCTCGCTGTCGCCGACCGGTGCGCGCGCGGCGATCGAATTCCGCGGCGAGATCATCACGGTGCCGGCCGAGAAGGGCGACGACCGGAACCTCACGCGCTCGACCGGCGCGCATGACCGTGCGCCCGCCTGGTCGCCCGACGGGAAATCGATCGCCTGGTTCTCCGACGAGTCCGGCGAGTACCAGCTCTTCATTCAGGCTCAGGATGGGAAGACGCCTCCGCGCAAGATCGCGCTGAGCGGAGCGGGCTTCTACGCCGATCCGCTCTGGTCGCCGGACTCCGCGCGGATCGCCTTCACCGACAACTCCCGCTCGCTCTTCGTCCTCGACGTCGCGAGCGGTTCAGTGACGAAGATCTCGAGCCAGCCGCTCTACTCGCCCGGCGTGTTCGACGAGGCGAACCACTCCTGGTCGCCCGACTCGAAATGGCTGGCGTACGCAAGGCTGACCCCGACGTACATGCGTCAGATCCACCTCTGGTCCGTTGCGTCGAAGCAGTCGCACCCGCTGACCGACGGCCTCTCGGATGCAGCGAACCCCGTGTTCGACCCGAACGGCAAGTACCTCTACTTCCTCGCGTCGACCAACGCGGGGCCGGTGCAGGACTGGTTCTCCATGTCCAACGCCGACATGCTCGCGACGAGCAATCTCTACCTCGCGGTCCTCGCGAAAGGCATCCCGTCCCCGCTCGCGCGCGAGACCGACGAGGAGAAACCCGCGCCTGCCGAAGCAGTCGCAGAGAGGGCCGTCGAGCCGAAGGACGGAACGAAAAAGGACGAGAAGAAGCCGGAGAAGGTGACCGTGAAGGTCGACCTCGACGGCCTGAACCAGCGGATCGTCGCCTTCGACCTCGGCAGTGCCGGGTACCAGGAGCTGCAGGTCGGCAAGACCGGCGAGATCTACTACCTCAAGCCCTCCGGTGGGCTCAACCGCTTCACGCGCGACGCGGGCGGGCGGACGCTCTACCGCTACACCCTCGAGAAGCGCAAAGAGGATTCGCTCGCCGAGGGGATCGACGACTTCGAGGTCTCACGCGACGCGAAGAAAGTGCTCCTCCTGATGAAGGAGAGCCTGGTCATCACGGCCCTCGGCGACAAGGTCGATCCGTCGAAGAACAAGCTCGCGATCGACCGGATCGAGGTGAAGATCGACCCGCGCGCGGAGTGGACCCAGATCTTCAACGAGGCCTGGCGCATCAATCGCGACTACTTCTACGACCCGGGCTTCCACGGCGCCGACTGGAACGCGATGCGCGCGAAGTACGCGGCGTTCCTCCCCGACGTGAGCGTGCGGTACGACCTCAACCGCGTCATGCGCTGGATGTCGAGCGAGCTCGCGGTCGGCCATCACCGGCTCGGCGGCGGCGACAGCCTCGCGGAGACCAGCACGCGTCCCGGCGGGCTCCTCGGGGCAGACTACGCAGTCGACAATGGCCGCTACCGCTTCGCCAAAGTCTACGGAGGGCTCAACTGGAACCCGGAGCTGCGCTCGCCGCTGACCGAGCCGGGCGTCGACGTGAAGGCCGGCGAGTACCTGCTCGCAGTCGAGGGCACCGAGCTGCGATATCCCGAGAACCTCTACAGCCGGTTCGAGCGGACCTCCGGCCGTCTCACTGAGATCACGGTCGGTCCCTCACCCGACGGCAAGGGGTCCCGCACCGTCCAGGTCGTACCGATCGGCAACGAAGCGCAGCTCCGGAACCGCGACTGGGTGGAAGGAAACCTGCGCAAGGTGACCGCGGCGACGAACGGCCGCGTGGCCTACGTCTACGTGCCGAACACGTCGACGTCCGGTCACGAGTACTTCAAGCGCTACTTCTTCCCGCAGGCCGACCGCGAGGCGATCATCGTCGATGAGCGGCACAACGGCGGAGGGCAGGTCGCCGACTACTACATCGACATCCTCAGGCGTCCGTTCATCGCGAACTGGGCGTTCCGTTATGGCGGCGACCTCAAGACCCCGCTCGCGTCGATCCAGGGCCCGAAGGTGATGCTGATCGACGAGACGGCCGGCTCCGGCGGCGACCTCCTTCCCTGGATGTTCCGCAAGCTCGAACTGGGGACGTTGATCGGGCGGCGCACCTGGGGCGGGCTCGTCGGAATCCTCGGCTTCCCGACTCTGATGGACGGCGGCAACATCACCGCACCGAACCTCGCGATCTGGACCGAGGAGGGCTTCGTCGTCGAGAACGAAGGCGTGCCGCCGGACATCGAGGTCGAGCAGACGCCGGCCGACGTCATCGCCGGACGCGATCCGCAGCTGGAGAAGGCGATCGAGGTCGCGATGAAGCAGCTGCAGGCGAACCCGCCGAAGAAGCAGGTCAAGCCGGCTTTTCCGAAACGGGTGCGTTGAGCCATTGAGGTCCGTCCGGGCGCGAGCGGCGACGATGCCGTTCGCGCCCGGGAAGTCCGCTGCCTGCGCGAATTCAGGCGCGCGTCCCTGGCTCGGCAGGCCTCGGACTACTCGGTGCGTAACGGGAGCGGCTCAGCGCGGTGGGGGAGCCCGCGGTCGCGGTCGGTGACTTCAACGTCTCGCCGGCCGGCGAGGAGCTCGCGGCCCTCCTCGCGCGGAAGAGCCTCCAGCGGCTTCGGCCCGCACGCAAGGTTCGCTGTAACCGCGAGTCGGACAGAGTCAGGCCGACCCAGCGGACGAACTGTGTTCGGCTCCCGGCCCCGACCTCCGCAGCACCATCAGGCCGGGATGAGGGGACCCTGGTGCCTCCACCAGGAAGCCCCTCACCCCGACGAACCCCTGACTGCGCACCCTCGACCCACGTTCTCGGCACCCACGGGCTGCGGTCTGACCTGACCGCGCGAAACGACTGAGCTCGTCGCACTCGCTTGATGTCGCGAAGGAACCATCCGTCGTTCTGCTCTACCGCATCGAGGCGTGCCGAGGAACTTGAGGAAGTTCATCACGGAGCAAAGGTGGTGATTGACGGTAATTGACCGCTCCGCCATCACGTTTTTGCGACTTTTTGACGTTTCTATCGCGGTCACACGCGTCTCGAGGGTGACTCTGGCAGTGTGCGGAACTGCCCAGTCCGCATCCGAGGAGACCATGACACCCTCGATGAGCCGGTTTCTGAGCGCGTTGCTTCTTCTGTTCACCGCTGCCGGGGCGGCAGGCCAGGTGGTTCCGGCGGAACATCAGGCGGCGCTATTCTCGCGACTCCTCGCGTACGACCGCGCGCTGAAAGCGAGAGCCGGGGCGAAGGTGACGATCGGCATCCTCTACAAGGCCGCCAGCGGGTCGTCACGGTCCGCGAGCGATGAGTTGTCGGCGGCGTTCGCACCGCTCAAGACGCGCACCATCCATGGCCTCCCGTTCGACACCGCCACGCTCGCCTACAACGGAGCAGAGCAGCTGAATGCCTGGACGGCGGCCGAGGACGTCGACGCGATCTACCTCTGCCCCGGTCTCGAAGGGGAGTTCGGGGAGATCCAGGCGTTTGCCGCGCGACGGAAGCTGATCACCCTCACCCCCCGCCGCGAAGACGTGCAGCGGGGTGTGACGCTCGGGGTGGTCAATAGAGACGGAAAGCCGGGCATCGTAGTGAATCTCACGACCGCGAAAACGCTGGGGATGGACCTCGACCCGAAGCTCCTTCAGCTCGCGGACGTGATCCGCTGAACGAGGAGCCATGGCGACTTCCCGCTTCGATTCGATCAGTTGGAAACTCACGACGGCCTTTGGCGTGCTGATCACTGCTCTGGTCATCTTTCAAGTCCTCTACTTTCCGTCGCGTCAGGCGAAGCAGGCGACCGAAGCACTCCGCGTCAAGGCGGAAGCAGTCACGGCCCTGGTCGGGCACGACATCGTTGCCGGTTTCGAGTTCGGCGATGCCGCGGCGGTCAAAGAGGTCTTCAAGGGAGCCGAAAACGACCCCGACCTCTCGTTCCTCGTGCTCCTCGACGAGTCGGGCAGGCAATTCGCGACGTTTTCGCGCAATCAAGCGATTCCCCAGGTCCGGCAGCTCGAGGGAGGCGTCAAGTCGAAGCAGGAGCTGACGCGCGATCGGCTGACGGTCCGGCGCAGCGTCACCACCCAGACGGGGGTCCATGGAACTCTCGTGGCCGGCTTCAGCACCGATCGGATCGTCGCGGAACGGCGACGAAATCAGCTGATGGCTCTGCCGGTTGGCCTCGCGCTGCTCGTCCCGGGTCTCGCGGTGACCCTGTTGATCGCGCGGTACGTGAGCAGGCGGCTCGACCGCCTCGCTGCGCTGGCGCAGCGGGTGGCCGAAGGCGACCTCACCATCGCGACCGACCGGGCCGTCGAGCGCAATGGGAAGGACGAGATCGAGCGCCTGACGGGGGCGTTCTACTTCATGGCTGCAAACCTGAAGCTGACGATCCGGAAAGTCATCGAGTCCGAAGGCACGCTCAGCTCCGTCTCTCAGAACGTCAGCCGCCGCTCGACGCAAATGATCACCGGCGTAGACCAGCAGCGGGCGGCGCTCGACAACGCGTACGAAACGATCGAGCGGCTGAACACGGCGATCAGTGAGATCTCGTCCCACGTCGACAAGCTGAAAGAGGCGGCCGAGCTGACGTCGACGGCGATCCTCGAGATGGTGGCTTCTCAGACGGAGATCGCATCGAGGACCGAGCATCTCGCCGACTCAGTCAACCAGACGTCCGCCGCGACGGCGCAGACCGTCACGGCGATCCGCGAAGTCGAAAAGAACGTCGAGTTCGTTCGCTCGTTCGTCACGGACACTTCGGCAGCGGTCGCCGAGATGAACGCGTCGATCGCTCAGGTCGAGACCAGTGCGGCAGAGTCGTTCGAGCTTGCCCTGACGGTCGCCCAGTCCGCAGAAGCAGGCCGTTCGGCGGTGACGGAGACGATCGACGGAATGGAGCGCGCGCGCCGCGCCTCGATGAAGACGAATGAGGTCGTGGCACGGCTGGGCGAGCGCTCCAAGGAGATCGGGGAGATCCTCACCGTCATCCAGTCGATCACCGACCAGACCAATCTCCTCGCACTCAACGCGGCGATACTGGCCGCGCAGGCGGGGGTGCATGGTGCCGGCTTCTCGGTGGTCGCCGACGAGATCCGCAGCCTCTCGGAGCGGACCACCGACTCGACGAAGGACATCGCGCAACTCATCCGTACCGTCCAGGAAGGGGTTCGAGACGCCCTCGCGGCCACGGCCGACGGCTCGACCGTGGTCGAGCAGACCGCGAAGCTCTCGATCAGCGCGGGCGAGAAGCTCAGCGCGATCATCGAGGCGGCCACCCGGTCGCTCGACATGGGGCGCGCCATCGCCAACACCACGCGGGAGCAGGCGCGCGGCAGCGGCAGCATCGGCGAGTCCATCGCCCGTCTCGACGACATGGTCCGGCAGATCAGCACCGCGATGTCCTCTCAGGCCGACGGGTCGACCCACATCATGCACGCGATCGAGACGATGCGCGACGTCACCACGCACACCCGCCACGCCACGTCCGAGCAGAAGACGACCGCCTCGCGCATCGCCCAGGCGGCGGACGTGGTCATGACCTTGTCACAGCAGATCTCGACCTTGATCGGAGACCACGCTTCCGAGAGCGGCAAGATCGTTGGAGCAATGGGCGAGGTGCGAGCGATCGCGGACGGCAACAAGGAGTCCGCAGCGCACATGAGCGAGTCGGTCGACGGCCTGGGACTCGCCATCCAGAGCCTTGACGAAGAAGTGCGGAAGTTCCGCTTAGAGGCCTGACATGCAAACGCCGGAGGAGCACTCATGAGCCGGAGACCAATCGCCGCCATCGCAGTCCTGCTGCCTGCCCTCGCCGCATCCGCGCTGTACGCGCAAACGGCGCCGACCACGATCGAGGAGATCTCGATCGAATCGCTGCTCAACACGCCCATCGAGATTTCGTCGACGACCGCTGCCACGATCTTCGAGACCACGTCCACCGTGTCGGTCATCGACCGGGAAATGATCCGGCAGTACAACTTCCGCTCGGTCGCCGAAGCACTCGGCTCTCTGCCCGGCTTCGACGTGATCCGCACACACATCATGCGCAACGTTCCGATCTCGCGCGGGATCCTTCAGGAGCACTACGCAAACAAGGTGCTCGTGATGATCAACGGCGTAGCACAGTGGGGTGCGGTGACCGGCGAAGCCAACCTCGACCGCGTCGACATCAACGACGTCGAGCGGATCGAGGTGCTCAGGGGGCCGGCGTCGGTCCTGTACGGCACCAACGCGTATTCCGGTGCAGTCAACATCATCACCAAGCGGCAGCAGCAGGCCCCGCTCGAGGGCCACTTCGACTTCGGCACTGACGGCCACCTCGGCGCAGGTGCGCACATCGGGTGGGGATCCGAAGACCGGTCGTTCTTCATCGGTGCGAATTCCTACGCGGAGAGCGGGAGGAAGCACTCGTTCGTCGATGAGCGCGGCGAGCTCGGCTACCTCGACGAGTTCCTGGCCCCGAGCAACCTGACCGCCGCGGGACATGTCGGTGGTCATACGTTCCTCTTCAACGCGTCGTCGATCACCGAGAGCTATCTCGGCACCACGCCCGAATACGCCGTCGGCATCGGCCATCCCTCGACGCGGCGCGGGTACCTGTTCAATTACGGCTTCGAGCGGACACGCGGCGCACTCACCCTCTCGTCGTCGCTTTCGTACGACTGGGCGCAGCGGAACATTTCGCGCTCCCGTGACGACAATACGCGCTCGAACATCGAAGGCTCACGGCTGAGTCCTTCGCTCGCCGCGCACTACAAGGCGAGCGACCGCTTCGCCGTCGACTTCGGCGCCGAGGTCGACTATCGGCGCAGCAATGAGTACAACAACTACGACGTCCGACGCGACGTCGTCCTCGCCGACAACAACATGCGCTCACGCAACGTGTCGGAGTACTCGGCCTTCGCGCAGGGAGCCTGGTCCGCTGGTCGCCTGCGCCTGCTCGCCGGCTCCCGTTTCACGCACAACGAGCTGTTCGGCTCGAATCTGTCGTCGCGGGCGACCGCCGTCTTTGTGCTGGGTGACGACAATGCGATCAAAGTGATCGCCGGCCAGTCCTACCGCGCCCCTTCGCTCTTCGAGCTCTACTTCCAGACGCCCACCAACACCACCTACGGCAACCTCGCGCTCGAGCCGGAAACGAGTACCTCCTACGAGCTCGCGTATCTGAGGCGGGCCGGTAATTTCTTCGCACAGGTACTCGCGTATCACGCCGTCTACGACGATAAGATCTTCAGGACGCGCCGCTTCCCCGACAGTACGACCGACAAATCGACGTACTACGTCAATGGCGCCAGCTTCGACGCGGATGGGCTGGAGCTCGAGCTCAAGTACCAGCTGCCTCGCTCCACCGGCGCGTTCTTCAATTACAACTACGTGAACGGCGGCAGCGGCGATCGGATCGAGGCGGAGGACCACTACAACTTCAAGTACGTGCCGAAGCACAACGCTGCGGCGGGGTTGTCGCTCACCCGTGCCCAATGGCTGATCTCGACCGTCGTCAACTACACCGGCGAGACGAACGGGCCGCGCGAGCCCGTCGACGCACAGACTTCGGTCGATCTGAACGGCGCGTTCTCGCAGGCCATCGGCACCATGATGCTGCGCCACAAGCTGTCGGCGAAGAACCTCACCGACGAAGACATCATGTTCCCGGAATTCGTCCGCCGGAACCTCAACGCCGTTCCGTCGGGCTTCGGGCGGCAGATCGTCTATACGCTCCAGGTCACCGGCGCGCGTTGAGCAGCGGACCTCGACAGTCATCGTGAAGGCGCGGAGAGCGTTCTCCGCGCCTTCACGCGCTCGCTCCGGCGCGGTGATTCCACCCGGTGGGGCTCGAGGCGCGCACTGCCAGATGCGTCCGGCGAGTCACAAAGAGACCTCGACGCTCGCCATGCGGGGCAACCCAGATCACCTCACGCGACCTGCCGAGGGCGATCTTGCTGGTCGATGAGTTGCCAATCGACTCGAGCGAACATGCTGCGTCGCCCACCGCAACGCTCAAGCCATCGAGGACATAGGGCGAGCTAGGCATCACCAACTGCTGCCAGGGTGCCGTGAGCCCTTGAGGGGTAATCCACGCGCGGAAGCGTTTCGAGACTCTCGAGCAGAACCTTGGCGAGTGCCGCCCGGTCACGCAGCTCGAGTTGAAGGACTTCGTTCTCGAGCTCTTCGATTGTCCTGGCCATGGTGAGGAGTCTTGTCGAGTCAAAAGGCAGCTGCCTTGTTGCCTTTCTTCTTCTTCGTGGCGGCGGTCGCCCGATTCTGCTTCACCCTGAATCTGACGATTCGGGCGATGAGGGCGTACGGGATCGGCTGATCGAGCGGGAATCTCAGGTTCCCCTTCTCGCCCGCGAAGCGTGCGGCGGCCTTCTCCAACATGGCGTCACCGCGAACTGGCGGATAAAGGCCGATGTGGTGTTTGAAAGCGGCGAAGTGAACCAGCACACCTTCGAGGGTGAAGGTGGGGATGCGATAGCTGATCCGTTCTTGCGCCTCCGGTGCGGCTGTCTTGACCGTCCGCCGGATCTTCTCGAGGATTGCCTGAACCTCTGGCGGAAAAGCGGCGATGTATTCGTCCACGGTTTCAGGAGCACGCGTTTCCGCCATCGGTTCTCCTCGGTTCCGCCGCCAAACGCTCTGCGGTTCAGCGCTTCGGACCCACTAAAGGCCTCGAACGCGGCATGCAAGCAACAGCAGACCGAAGCCGATGATCCAGGACCAGGTCGCGACCGGCTCCCCGACCTTGATCAGTGCGAAATGCGCAGCGAGCGCAACTACGAACAGAACCAGACAAATGATCCATACTGCCATCGTCGGAGCCTTACCAGAATTGCGCATGACGTATCTCCTTACTGTGCGTTGAGCGGATGTGCTGTCTCGAACCGAGCATCGCGATGCACTGCACGTACTCCGGAATCAGCCGAGGCACTGCGATTGTCGGTCTGCCAAACTTCAGGAACGCTTCGAAGGCTTCTGACTGCCCATGCCCGGCTCGTCCGTCGGCTTCTCCGTACCGAGTCCCTCGCTTCCGGACTGTCCGGCGCCCATGTTCCCGCCCGTAGCGCCGTCCCCTTTTTGCTTGCCTGTCTTCTGCCCGCCGCGAAGATGACTGTCGCCGTGCGGAGCGTTCCCACTCTCGTGCTTGTCTTTCATCCGATTTCTCCTCTCGGGGCTCCTGCACGTTCAGGGCCGCGCAAGGATCGTTTCGCACGGGGCGCGGTGGGACGGCACCGCTTCGGGATGAAGCTGGGCGCCTGACGGCCCTGCGATTCAGCGGATTCGGCCCGCACGCGCAGAGCGCGGAGTCATTCCAAACGTGATGCGCGAGCGCCGTGAAGGCACTGACATCGAACGTGGAGCCCAGCGGCGCCGCACTCCGCGCAGCAACGGTGCGCGACGCTTCATGTCGGCCGAGTTGACTGCCGGGTTAGCGCAGGACCATCTCAACTCGACGGTTCTTCGCCCGTCCGGCCTCGGCGGCATTGCTCGCCACCGGTGCCAACGGCCCGATGCCTTCAGCCGTAAGCCGGTCGGCCTTGATGCCATGATTCGTGGTCAAGGCGGTGATCACCGAAGCGGCCCGATCGCGCGACAATTTCTGGTTGTGTTCGACAGACCCCTGCATATCGGTGTGGCCGACGATGAAGACTTTCGCACTGGCGTTGGTCTTGAGCCACTTGGCCATCTCGGCCAGCGTCGGGGTCGATTCGGTTTTCAGCGTCGCCTTGTCGTGATCGAAGTAGAGGCCGTAGAAAACCACCTTCCCCTCGTCGCCCATCGCCCTGGCGATCTGTTCGGACGACACCACGACGGACTGCTCCATGCCAGCCACTCGAATGATCTGGTGTGAGATTCCCGAACATCCTCCTGAACTGCTCTCCATCCCGCAACCTGCCTCACCCCAGAACTCGTTGCTCCCTTTCCGCAGGCGGTAGTACACCAGCTTGGAGTTGGCGAACAGCACCTCGCCTTTGGCCTGACGCACGGCGTTTTCGAAATTGCGGACCACTTCCAGGATGCCCGGCAGTAGACCTTTGGAGTCCTTTGCAATGGGATTGAGGTAATACCAGTATTCGCCTTCGACCTTGAACGACTCGCTGCCGGATTTCGAGTCATTCGCCTTCTTCCATCGCCAGAGGTCGAGATCCTTGAAGCGCGCCCGATCGCAGTTGCCCATCGTTTCCCCTGCGAAACGGTTGAACACCGGGTTGGCTTCGCACTTGGGATTGTCCTTGGGCGATTGTCCCGATGCGTTAACGGCAAATATCAGCAGGGCACTGGTCAACATCAGACGTTTCATCGATCTCTCCATTGCATGGTGTGGCATGAGAGGGGTCAGGCGGAACCGGCCGGTCTGAGGAGTGCGAAGGCGACTGCGTCGTGGGTGCTTCAGCCGCGCAGCCCACAGGCGAAATGGTAACGCACTGGCGTGAACGCGGGCTGCGTCGGCCGCAAGCGCCTGTCAGGCGGCGTGTCAGCGCACGATCCACCACTGCCGCTCCTCCGTCCCGGATCGCGATAGCGGCGCGGAGGTCCGTGGCGCAGCGCCTCTTCTCCGCGGGATTGGCGCAGGTGCGGCATGGGTTACGGCTACGATGGAGTTGACGTGCTCGACCCGGGACTGATCGACCAGATGGCGGTGGAGATCGCCGACGCCCAGCTACGGCGGATGCCGGAGCTCGCGCAGCGATATGGATCGATCGGCCGTCGCCGCTGCATCGAGGACACCACGTTTCACCTGCGCTACCTCGACGCGGCGGTGACGCTCGACGACGCCACGCTCTTCGGCGACTACATCGCGTGGGCGAAGGTGATGCTCGCCTCGCGCGGCGTGGGCGAGAACGACCTGCTGGAGAACCTCCACGAGATTCGCGCCGCATTGCTGTCGCATGCTCTTGCCGACGCCGCAGCAGTCGTCGACACGACGATTGCCACCCTCGCGACGATGCCGGCTGCCATCCCGTCGTTCCTGACCCGTTCGAGCAGATTCAGCGACGTCTCGCGCGATTATCTTCGCGAGGTGCTGGCCGGGCGGCGATTACGCGCCGAGGCCATTCTCGAACAGGCCATCGCAGGCGGCGCGACTCTCCAGGACCTCTACCTCGAGATCTTCGAGCCGGTGCAGCACGAGATCGGCCGCCTCTGGCAGGTGAACGAGATCACGATCGCGCAGGAGCACTTCTGCACCGCTGCGGTCCAGCGGAGCATCTCCGGTCTCTACGCAAAGCTGTTCGTCGGCAGCGCGGGGCGGCGCCGCGTCGTCGCTGCATGTGCCGGACGCGAGCTCCACGAGATCGGCCTCCGGATGGTGACCGACCTGCTCGAGTTGAACGGATGGGACACGGTTTACCTCGGCGCGAACATTCCGATCGAGAGCGTGGTCAGGACGGTCGCCGAGGCGCCGACGGCGCTGGTGGCGATCTCGGTGACGATCACACCGCATCTGGCGAGTGCGCGCGAGCTGATCGATGCGCTCCGCGCGTCGCCCCGGACGCGCGACGTCCCGGTGATCGCAGGCGGATATCCGTTCCGGCTGTCGAATGCCATCGCCGCGCGCCTCGGTGCGGATGCCTGGGCGGTCAATGCCTCGGATGCGGTGATCCGCGC
>JBAQWH010000205.1:0-2067 GCA_049298815.1 Thermoanaerobaculia bacterium
CACCTCGGCCGCGCGCCCGCCTCGCTCTCGCACGAGCTCCTGCAGCTCGAGCTCGGCGGCTGGCTGCGCGCGCTACCGGGCTCGCGCTACGTCCGAACGAGCTGAGCTACGGAAGGGTCAGTAGTCGTCCAAGTCGACCGCGAGGGGTTCTTCGGACTGCCGGGCGTTCTTGATCGTCATGGCGGCGATGGCGAGAGGCACGCCCCACGTGATCGCTCTGCGGAGGATCTTCGGGAGGCCGAAGCCGATGATCACTCCGAGGACCGCGCCGCCGATCATCAGCTGAGGCGTGTACTGCGTCGCGAGCGACTTCGGGTCGAGCTGCGTCCGCAGACGCCGGTCCAGCTCGTCGATGTGCGAGCCGACGCCGTCGCGCGCTCTGTCGATCGCACGCTCGATGTACTGCTTCTGGTCGATGTCCGCCATTACCTGCTCCTCGCCCGGCTGAAGTCCGCCTTCAGCGTCTCGATGTCGGTCTTCATGTGCTCGACCGACTCGGTCGGCAAGCTTACCGCCTGGAGTTTCTTTTTACCCGCGAGCGCGAGAACGACCGCGCCGATGAACAGCACGACCGTGATGATGAGTGCAGACACCCACGCGGGCACTCCGAGTGCCACGAGCCCCAGCGTGAACGTCACGAAGAGGAAGGCGACGCCGATCAGAGCGAAGAAGAGCGCCGCGGCGAGAAGTGCCGACCCACCGCCGAGCTTGGCGAGCGACTGCCGGAGCTCCAGCTTGAGCAGAGCGATCTCGCTCCGGACCAGGGTCGAAAGGTCGGAGGTCAGATCCTTGATGATCTGTCCGAGGGTGCGATCCGTTTCACTGCCGGTGTAGTTGCTCATGGAACCTCTCTTGAGCAAAACGGTTACCACCATCGAGGCCGTTTTTCCAGAATTAAATGGTGTGCGAGGGGAAGAGCGTCAGGGCAGCCACCCGGACGATTCCGTCCGGATCGGACCTCATCCCCTCCCCGTCCCGGACCTCGCATAGACTTTCCACCGTGCAAGAGGTCGTGGAGCTCGTCAAGCAGTTTCGTTTCGAAGCGGCGCATTTTCTGCCGAACGTTGCCGAGGGGCACAAGTGCCGCCGCATCCACGGCCACTCGTTCGTCGCGGAAGTCGCGGTTCGCGGACCGCTCGATCCGAAGCTCGGCTGGGTGATCGATTTCGCCGACCTCAAGGGCGCCGTCGATCCGATCGTGAGGCTCCTCGACCACTACCTGCTCAACGAGATCGACGGTCTGGAGAACCCGACGTCGGAGCTCGTCGCGGTCTGGATCTGGAACAAGCTCTCGCCCTCGCTGCCGGGCCTCTTCCGCGTCACGATCGAGGAGACGTGCACGTCGCGCTGCCACTACTACGGGCCGTCGCCCGGCGAGGCGTAGCCGGGAGCCGCGGGGAGGAATCGCCGTGAGAAGCTCTACCGCAGGCATCGCCGCCGCACTCTGCCTCCTGCTGACCTCCTGCGATCCACGCGACCGGAGCGAGCTCTCGCTCACATTCGACGACCGGGGCGAGCACGTCGCGGTCCGCGTCGCCTCCGACGAGAACCATCTGAAGCGCGATCACGCCAACGAGCGGGAGCGTCTCGGCGACGACATCCTCGCCGGCCGCGACGAGTGGAGCCTCCGATTCACGGCCGCCGGCGTCGAGAACGAACGGATCTCGATCCAACGCTCGAAGCGCCTGATCACCAGCGTCGTTCACGAGGGACGGATCGCGACCGATGCGCTGCAGAAGTTCTTCTTCGACGTAGGCGTCGTCGTCGAGGTCAGACGGCTCGAGGACTCCGTCGAGTTGAACCTCTACCCGGGCGCCAGCACGCGGGCCACCCGCCAGCAACGCACGATGGTCGACGCGCAGATGCGGGAGTTCGCCGGGATCGCGGTGCGGTACTTCGAGGCGATCCGCGACCTCTACGCCTACCTCGACGCGAACAGCACACGCGCCCAGCCGCTCTTCCGCGCGGTCTTCTCCGAGAAGGAGGACGGACCGCCCCTGACCGAGCGCGAGACGAGACTGGCCGAGGCCGTCCGCGCCGCTGCGACGGCGATCGACGAGGCGGGCG
>JBAQWH010000206.1:0-3002 GCA_049298815.1 Thermoanaerobaculia bacterium
CCGCCGAGCTGAGCAGCGCCTGTTTCGACAGCGCGGTGAGCTTCAGGCTGCCGGTGGTCCCGGAGGTCGCCAGCCAGACGTGACCGGGGAATGGCGGCGAGCCCGCCACGAGCTGCTCGAGCCGCCGGCGGTCGGGTGCGGGCATGCGCGGGTTGAGCAGAAGATGCGTCTCGCGGCTCTGCCAGTCGATCACGTGAGTCTCGTCCACGGCAGAGACTCGAGGAGGTCGTCGAATCCGACTCCGGTCCCGCCGATGGGCAGGAGCCGTGCGCCGTCGGCGCGCATCCGCTCGAGGAACGGGTCGGGCTCGTACAGCACGTGCGTGAAGAGGCCGCAGCGAGGGCTCGAATCGTGGCTTGCGGCAACGAACGCGGCTCCCAGCTGTCCCACCGGGTGATCCATGTACGAGGTGACGACGATCTCGCCGTCGAACTCGGGCCAGTGCGCCTGGAGAGCCGGCTTGTGCACCAGGACGTCGACCGCACGATCGATCGAGACACCACGGTCGAGGGCGAGCCTGAGGCCGGTCTCCCGCTTGAGGGCACGCCAGATGTGCGGGTCATACGGGCACGGGTCTTCGACGAAGTCGATACGGCGCCCCTTGAGCTGCCGCGCGACGTGGAGAAACTCGCCCGGCGTCAGCGTCGCGTTGAAGTCGATGCGGAGGTTCACGTTCGACGGCAGCGAATCGACCGACTTCAATTTCACCGTGTCGAAGCCGTCGGGCGGCTCGATGCCGGGCCAGTGGCTCTTGGGAATCGTGAGCCCCTCGAAAAGCGAGACTCCCCGCTCGCGCGCCTCGCCGTCCGAGCGCGCGAGGCGGAGCGAGGCCCAGGTCAGCGGCGTGGTCTCTCCGCGTGCAAGCCGGGCGAGCTGGGCGTCGAGCGGAAGATCGCCGAGCTCGGGCCAGGGATGGACGTCTGCGAACCCGTTCGCCACCCGGATCAGCGCCCCTTCCCGCGGGCCGGGAGCCGCGATCCCGCTCAGCGCGCGGCGGGGATGGAGAGCGTAACGGTGGAACCAGATCTTCATCGCACGATCGCGCCGATGGCGAACAGCAGACCGAAGAGCCACTGCAGCCCCCCGGCCATTGCGAGACAGCGGTTGAGGTCGACTCCCGTGCTGACCGCGACCCGTCGCAGCAGAACGATGGCCAGCGGCAATGCGGCGAGCGGGAGCAGGATCCACCATTGCGTCCGGATCCACGCAATCGCGATCGCACAGGCGAACGGTAGAAGGGTGAGGAGCGCGATCTCGGCCCGCGCGAAGCGCTCGCCGAACCGGACGACGGTCGTCAGTTTGCGGCTACGCCGGTCCCCGTCTACGTCGCGCAGGTTGTTGATGACCAGGAGCACGGTCGCCAGGGCGCCGGCCGCAATCCCGCCGATCGCCACCGCGGAAGACATCGTCAGTGTGTGGGCCCAGAACGTTCCGCCGACCGCGACGAGCCCGAAGAAGATCATCACGAAGATCTCTCCGAGGCCGTGATACGCGAGCGGATACGGCCCGCCGGTGTAGACGTAGGCCCCGGCGATCGACAAGAGGCCGATCGCGAGGATCGGCCAGCCGCCTCGCCAGATCAGAGGAAGACCGAACAGGACCGCGCCGGCGAGGCAGCTCCAGGCGCCGCGCATCACGGCTTCGGGAGAGACGAGCCCCGCCGCGGTGACGCGCACCGGGCCGAGCCGGTCCTCCGTGTCCGTCCCCTTCTTGAAGTCGAGCGCATCGTTGATCAGGTTCGTCGCGATCTGAATCAGTAATGCGCCGGCGAGCGCACAAACGAAGACCCACCAGATCGCACCCTGAGCGGTGCCTTCCGCAAGCGCACTGCCGATGAGCACGGGCACCGCCGCGGCGGAGAGCGTCTTCGGCCTTGCAGCGAGCAGCCAGCGATTAGCCATGCGTCTCCGATGCGCGCGCCTGAATCACGGGAACCGCGGGAACTTGTCGAACTTCGGCTTCCTCTTCTCGACGAAGGCGTCCCGTCCTTCCTGCGCTTCCTCCGAGAGGTAGTACAGAAGCGTGGCGCTTCCACCGAAGTCGAGCAGGCCGATCTGCCCGTCGGTGTCGGCGTTCATCGCGGCCTTGAGGAAGCGGAGCGCCATCGGCGAAAGCTCGAGCATCTCGCGGCACCACTTCAGCGTCTCCTCTTCGAGTTTCTCCACTGGGACGACGGTGTTGACGAGCCCCATGTCGAGCGCCTGCTTCGCGTCGTACTGGCGGCAGAGGAACCAGATCTCGCGCGCCTTCTTCTGGCCGACGACCCGGGCAAGGTACGACGAGCCGAGGCCCGCGTCGAAGGAGCCGACGCGCGGCCCGGTCTGGCCGAAGCGCGCGTTCTCGGCAGCGATCGTGAGGTCGCAGACCACGTGCAGAACGTGTCCGCCGCCGATCGCGTAGCCGGCGACCATCGCGATGACCGGCTTCGGCATGCTGCGGATCTGCTTCTGCACGTCGAGGATGTTGAGCCGCGGGATCTTCTCTTTCGGGTCGACGTAGCCGCCCTTGCCGCGAACCTTCTGGTCGCCGCCGGAGCAGAACGCCTCGTTTCCTTCGCCGGTGAGGATCACGACGCCGATCTCGCCGTCGTCGCGCGCCATGTCGAAGGCCTGCTTCAGCTCATTGACGGTCTGCGGGCGGAACGCGTTGCGAACCTCGGGACGGTTGATCGTGATCTTCGCGATCCCGTCCTCGGTTCGCTCGTAGCGGATGTCGCGGAAGTCGTGCAGTTTTTGCCACGTCTCAGCCATAGGGCCGGGACACTAACGCGCGACGCCGAACTGCGCAAGCGCCGACAGGAATGCCTCAGGCTGCTCCCACGGCACCCGATGGCCGGCCCCGGGGCAGATCCAGAGTTGCGCGTTGGGCAGCGCCGCCACGGCGCGCTCGCCCTCGCGAGCGTATTTCTCGTCGCGCTCACCCGCGATCCAGAGGACCGGCGTCTCGATCTCGGGAAGCCTCGCCGCGAGCGGTTCCTGCGCGGCGGGCGACCAGAACCTGAG
>JBAQWH010000207.1:0-2635 GCA_049298815.1 Thermoanaerobaculia bacterium
GGAGAGCGCTCTCTGGTCGACCATCGCGGCGGTGAGCCGCGAGACGTCGGCGATGCCGCGGGGCTCGTCGAGGACCACGCGCCCCGCGCGCATGACGACGATCCTGCCGGCCACCTCGAGTACTTCCGGCAGCTTGTGGCTGATCAGCACCACGGCGGTCCCGGCGGCCGTGAGGCGACGCATGACCTCGAAGAGCTGTCCGGTCTCCAACGGCGTCAGGACGGACGTCGGCTCATCCAGGATCAGCGTTACCGGTGAGCGGAGGATCGCCTTCACCAATTCGAGCTTCGACTTCTCGCCGACCGAGAGATCCGAGACCCGCCGGTTCACGTCGCCAAGTTCGATCCCGCTGCCGGCGATCAGGCCCGAGGCGGAGTTGGCGAAGGCTCGCGGGGACCCGATCCAACGCGGCCGTCCGATCGCGAGCGCGATGTTCTCAGCGATCGTGAAGTCTGCGACGAGCATGAAGTGCTGGTGCACGAGCTCGACGTGGCCGTCCGTCTCCACGCGGCCGGAGTCGGGGGAGAGCTCGCCGGCGGCGATGCGCATGAGAGTCGTCTTGCCGGCGCCGTTCTCTCCGATGAGTGCCGTCACCACACCCGGCTCGACGGAGAGAGAGACCTCGTCGACGGCACGAGTCGCGCCGAACGACCGGGAGATGCGCTCGAGTCGGAGCATACGACTAGAAGCCGCGGGGGACCTTCAGCCTGCCGCTCCTGATCTCCTGTTCGATCCGTTCGGCCTCGGCGATCGTCGCGGGTGACAGCTCTTTGCGCAGCGCGTCGTTCCAGGCGATCGAGACGATCCCGTCGTTCATGCCGAGGTACTGGACGCGTGGCTTGAACCGCTTCTCGCGCACCGCGCGCGCGACGTGTACGAATGCGCCGGGGACGTCGAGCACCGCGGAGGCGAGGATCACGTCCGGCGCCAGGCCGTTCTGGTTCCTGTTCGAACCGAAACAGCGGATCTTGCGCTCCTGGCAAGCCTGGAAGACGCCGCGCCCGGCCTCATTCGCCTGATGAAAGACGAAGTCGCATCCGGCGTTCGCGACCGAGAGGGTGGCGAGCTTGGCGGCTCCCGCGTCGTCGAAGTTCCCGGTGTAGACCTCGCGCACGTCGAACTTCGGATTCACGGAGAGTGCGCCGGCGCGGAATGCGGCGAACGTCGACTCGATCGACGGCAGCCTGATGCCGCCGACGAGCCCCGCGCAGCCGCCCCTGGACTCGCGCGCTGCCACGGCTCCGAGGATGTACGTCGCCTGCTCGAGCTCGAACACCATCGGCGCCACGTTCCCGGCGACCGTACTTCCCGAGGTCGTCACGAACACCGTGTTCGGAAACTGGCCCCCGACCTTCCTGGCTGCGTCCTGGAACTCGAACCCGTGGCCGAACGCCAGGTCGAACTGTTTCGCGCCGTAGCTGCGGAATCCGTCCTCGAATTCGGCCGGCGTCCTGGTCTCCTGATGCGAAACCTCGGCGCCGAGCTCGGTCCTGATCCGCTGGAGCCCCTCGTACGCGATCGCGTTCCAGCCGCTGTCGTTGACCGAGCCGGGAGTGAGGAGACCGACTCGAAACGTTTCCGATTCGTTGCGCAGCGAGGCAGTGCCGGTGTCACGTCGCTGTTCACTGCACGAGAGAAACGCGACAACGGTGAGAATCATCACTACTGCGCGGCGCATCATTCATCAATTGTACGGGTTGCCACCTGCCTCAGCCGGTGGTACACGGTCCCGCCTAAAGGAGAGCACGCAATGAACGACAACGATCGCGAGAACGGCCCCGACTTCGAGGACGAAGACGACGAGCAGATCGAACAGATGATCATCGAGAACGGGATCCTGCTTCACAGTCTCTCGGCTCTCCTGGTCCGCAAAGGCATCCTCAAGCAGGAAGAGATCGACGCCGAAATGGACCGGCTCTACGAAGAAATGGAGAACTTCGATCAGGAATAGCAGGCCGGAAATAGCGGCCGGGTGCGCCTGTTTCGAAGATGCAAATAACATGGGAGTCAGCATGAAGAGTCGAGTTCTCATCGCGACCGCGATCCTGCTTTCGATTGGGGCGAGCACTTTTGCCGCAACGGGCAAGCACGCCGATTGGGCGAAGAGTCCGGTCCAGTATCTGATGACGAAGGAGGAGGTCGCGCAGTGGAAGGCGATCAAATCCGAGGCGGACGCGGAAGCGTTCATCAACCTCTTCTGGGCGAAGCGCGACCCGTCGCCTGCCACGCCTCAGAACGAGCTGCAGGAGCAGTTCGACAAGGCGGTCAAGTACGCGGACGAGAGGTTTTCGACTCGGCGCGTGAAGGGCTCGCTCACCGACCGCGGCAGGATCCTTCTGACGCTCGGCGTTCCCACCCGCATCGAGCGGACCGGGACGCAGGCCGCCGGCGTTCCGGCCGGGCAGTCGCAGGACGACGAGAACAAGCAGGCAGGGCAGAACTGGATCTACGAGAGCGCTGAGTCCCAGCAGCTTTTCGGGCAGCCCAAGACCGAGATCCGCTTCATCGACCGTTACAACACCGGCGAGTACAAGTTCGATCGGTCGACTGTTGACGTCCCGTCGGCGCAGCAGCGCGCGGTCGCGACGTTGATCGTGCAGCCCGGGCTCACGAAGGTCCCGGACTTCTCCAGGCC